>NZ_DBFOSR010000058.1:0-4720 GCF_048427265.1 Paraeggerthella sp. | reverse complement strand
GGATGGTCCGTCTGCATGGCCTGCAGCATGTCGTACGCCTCGGCCCCGCGGCATTCGCCGATGACGATGCGATCGGGACGGCGTCGCAAAGCAAGCGTCACCAAATCACGCATGCTCACCGCGCCCTCGCCCTCTGCGTTCTCCTCGCGCGTCTGCATGCGCTCCACATGAGGCGACAGTAGCCTCAACTCCGGAGTGTCCTCTATGGTGATGACGCGCTCGTCGGGCGGAATGAACCCCGAAAGCGCGCCGAGCAAAGTGGTCTTGCCCGACCCCGTCCCCCCTGATATGACCATGGGGCAGCGAGATTGCACCGCCGAGCACAAGAACTCGGCCATGACCTCCGAAAGGGTCCCGACGCTGATCAAATCGCCGATCCCCAGCGCATCGGCCGAGAACGTTCTCACGTTGAGCGCCGGCCCGTCCGGCGCCACGGGAGGAACCACGTAGGTTGCGCGGGCACGGCCTCCCGGCAGCATAGCGCATCCCATGGCATGGGATTCGTCGCAGCGCATGCCCGCCTGCTCGGCAATCCTGTTGATGATGCGCCGAACGTGCTGCGCGTCGTCGAACACCACGTCGGGCCTGCGCTCGATCATCCCAGCCCGCTCGACGTACACCACGGGGTCCCGAAAAGGCAGCGCGGGATCGGACGCGTCGACGCCCCCTCCGTTCACCATGATCTCGGTGATGGAGGCATCTTCGAGAAGCGGCTGCAGCGGCCCGTAATGGAGGAAGTCGTCTATCATGGCCTGCGCAAGCGCTTCGGATTCCAAAGGTGACAGGAAAAGCCCCCAATCCCGAGCAGCCGCGCCCACCGCGCTCCTGATCAAAGATTCGACCGCCGCCTCGTCGAACTGCCCGCCTCGCAGCTGAAGGGCCACCTCGTCGCGCACGGCGCCCTTCAGCGAACGCTCGATCGCCCTATCCACGATCATCGCCTCCAAGCAGGGCGTCTTCCGAGGAAATCATCACCAAACTCACCCGCCCGGCGTACTGGGCCTCGCGAATCGCATCGGCCTCCTCGGGCTTCACCTCCACCGTAACCGAAGCGTACGAGCCGTCGCTGGACGCGGCGGCGTCGCCTACCGCAAGCACCCGCGCCTGCGCGCACAACGTGGAAAGAACGGAGGCTCCCGAAGAAGAGCCTTCGGCTGAAACCACGCGCACCGTGTCATGCACGCCGATACGACCGGCAAGGCCCGTTTCCGCATCCACCCCCACGGTAACCGCTTCCATCCCGGCATGAAGGCGAGCCGACAAGCGACCGCCATCGGCGGAACCTGCGACGAACGAAGGCAGCACCTGCGTTCCAGCAGCCATGTCCACGAGCGCGCACCTGCCCTCGAGGCCTTCCTGGCCCATCTGAGCAAGCCCGATAGCCTCGGACGCGCGATACGCGGCGGGTATGTCCTTCTCCACGAACGACTCCGACGTCAGCACGTCGCCCGCGCGAATGTCGGTGGCGGCCACTAACACGGGGGCCGCTCCGGCCGTCGCCTCCTCGACCGCCGATGCCGAAGCCGCCCGCGCCCACAAACCGTAGACGATCGCCGCGAACGACACGGCGACCGACACGGCGACCAGCGCGGCAAGCATCCGCACGCGCCGGTACGTTCGCTGCGAACCATCCGGCAACCGAGCGCCGGAAGGGCGAGGCTCGACCGAAGGGGAATCCGGCGCCTGCGCAACCGGCCCGCCTCGATCGAAGCCTCCGTATCGGGACGTCCGTGCAGACGCGCCGTCCGCTTGCGCATCGGCAGCCTTCGACGCTCGCTGCGCGAACCCTCCTTTTCGAGTCGAGGGTCGCAAACCGTCCATCGTCATTTCAACGCTCCTTCCCTTTACGCGGCCTGCCGCTCTGGCAGCGCCGAACGCAACGCCTCCACCAAGGGAGCGGGATACTCCTCCAACGACCCCATGGGAACGAACGAAACGCCGTTCGATCCCGCATCCGCCCCGTACCTGCCGCACCGTCGTTCATCCGGCCGCCATGCGCGCTCGCTCGCGTAGGGCACGGCCACCATCACCTTATGCGAGGCGACGGGCAGGCTGGGCATCCCGAAGCCGCGCGCGAACACCGTAGGAGCATCCTCTTCAAGCTGAACCCCTATCCCCCAAAGCCGCTCGGACGACGGCAGCAAAGATTCCGCCGCTTCGTAGAACCACACCGTTGCAGAACCGGCGAACCCTTCCTCCCGGGCCGTGCGAACAACAAGCTCGGCAACCTCCCGTCCCGGATCCTCGACGTTTTTTGCGTACAAGGCGAACGTCGGATCCATACAGGCCGAGCGAACCGCATCCAGCGCGTTCTCCTGCCTTGCTTTCGCGGCGTACGCAATCCCCTGGTCGATAGCGAACGACAAGACCGAGAAAAGGAAGAACAGCGCGATCACCGCAAGGGGCAGCATGTTCGCCGTCTCGTTGCAGCGCAACCGGCGGCTCACGACGCCCTCCCCAGTTGGATCTCGACCGCGCAGCCTTCGACGTAGCGGCAATCGACTTGGCGAGCGAACGAGCGACCGCTCAAGCCGGGCACATCCAGGATCGAGGGAACGTCGTAGCGCACCTCGTAGGAAAGAGCCGTCACCTTCGAGCGGCGATCGACAGGCTCGCCGGAAGCCGAGAAGCCCGCCGCCTCAACCTCCTCGGAGCGGGATAGGACCCGATCGACGCTCAAGTTCTCAGGATTCAACTGCGTAGCCGAGCCCAAGATGCCCGCCTTGACGAAAGCTTCTTTGTCGGCGGCATGCCGCAGCCCGGCCACGTCGAGCTGACGGCACGCCCGAACGATATCGGACGACAGCTGGGTTGCCGCAAGCATCATGCCGCCCACCTGCATGGTCGAGAACACCACCAGCAGCAGCAACGGCGCCGCAACCGCGAACTGCACCGTCTCGCTCCCTCTATCCGAGCGAATCATCAAAACCCCCTTCCCTACCCTTCGACGACAGCTCCGGCCGAACGGGATTCGTACGAAAACCGCTCCTCGGCATTGCCCGCTACCGCAGCCAACGCATTCCCTATCGGCGTGAGATACCGCCCTTCAAGGCGCACGGCAACCTCGACGGGCTGACGCAGAAGCCGCACCGGACGCGTCTCGAACGACTCGCCCGCATCCATGTAAACGTGATGATCGTAAGAGACGACCTCTTCGGCTTCGTATTCCACGACAACGTCCACGGCAAGCCCTTCGGCGCCTAAGGCGGGCGCGGCCCTGAGCGCCGCATCGTACGCGATCGGCGTCGCACCTCCGGCAGGCGCCGTCGAGACAGCCGCGCATGCCGCATGAGCCGCATCGTCCACTGCAACCCGCAAGAACACCGCACGCCCGACATCGAGAATCCCGCACAGGAACACCAACAGGATCGGAAGCGACACCACGAACGCGACGACGCTTCCTCCCTGTTCGGCGCATGCCTGCGCGCGGCTTTTGCGCAGCGGAACGCACAGGCCGCAAAACCTCACGCCGCGCCCGAAGTGACCTTCGAGAACATATCGGTCACCGACGTGCCCGCCTTGGTGATGGCGCTTTGGATGTTGCCCTGCAGCAGAATCAACGCCGCGCCCAAGCCGACCGCGAACCCCAGCACGATGACCGTTTGAACGATTTCCGAACCGCCGTCTTCCTCCCCGCGAACCAAAAGCGCCTTGACCTTGCTCTGCTTCGACCATACGTTCTCCTGCTTTTCCATAACTCCTCCTTGATTCGGCTTCGCCAACGCCCGACAGCGCCGGCTCCTTTACATGCATACGGCAACGTATACGCCGCCGATCAGCCACAATGCTAAAAACGGTGCCATGGGGATACCGTCGCGAAGCGAGAGCTTGCGCGTTGCCAAGCCCACTGCCGCAACCACGCCGGCGCTTGCGTAGCACGCTGCCAGCCCCACCGGCGCCGCCGCCCCGGTAGCCAGGGAAAGCGACGCCATGCACCGCACGTCGCCGTGCCCGATCGGGGCCGCCCCGCGCGCACCCCACCAACGGTTCACGGCGAAGCACGCCGCAACCACGACCGCCCCGAACGCGCATCCGGCGCCCATGCTTGCAACGCCCGCCCACGACGCCTGAAACGCCGCCCCCGCAACAGCCAGCGCAATGCAGCATTCGAGCGGCAGCATGCGAGCGCGAAGATCGCACGCAACGGCCGCCAGCATGAAGAACGCGCACACCGCCAGGCATGCTGACGGCACCGCAGGCAAGCCCGTAAGAACGATCGCGACGCCCGATGCAGCTCCAGCCAGCGCAAGCGCCGCCCTTTTGCGCGGGGTTGCCGGAAAGGAGCACCGCTTTTCCTGCTCGCGCTCCGTGCGCGCCGCGCTCGCGGGCGACACCTCCAAGCCTGCTTCCTTCAACGCTTGAACCCGCTCCTGCGCAAGGCATCCCGACCGGGCAGCCCTCAGGGCGTCTTCGAGCCACAAAGCCACGGCCCCCTCCTCGCCCCGCGCCGACACCGACAACGGCCGATCGGGAAAAGCCCGCTTGAACGACCGGTATCCTTCGAAGGACTGCCACCACCAGGTTGTCGCACGGTCGTACGCCCGCTTCAACAGCGCATCCGCCGCCCAGGGAACCGAACGCCACCCCAGCGCTGCGCCGACAAGAGCGGCAAGTACCAGGCCGAGCGCAGCGTGCCCGGTCATGCTTTCTCCATCGTCGGGGACAGCATGCGCGAATCGATCATCGAGGCGCGCACGTGGCTGCCGTGCGAAGGACGGCG
>NZ_DBFOSR010000057.1:0-57054 GCF_048427265.1 Paraeggerthella sp. | reverse complement strand
CCTCGCTCGTTCGCGGTCGGCTCCGGTATTTGTCGATCCAAAAACACGTTTTCGGCCCCTAAAACGTGTTTTTGGATCGACAATGAAAGCGGGCGCGCCTTGCGACCGCGAACGATAGCGAGCACCCGTTGCGCCGCGCCGTCAGCCAAGCGGCACGGCTACCGGAACGTCGCCCACCGCGTCCACCTTGAAGCCCACGTCATACGTGGCCGACAGAGCCTCGTCGGTCACCGCCTCGCGGTCGCCGTACGCCACCACGCAGCCATCGCGCACCAGTAAAAAACGATCGCAGAATCGCAATGCCAGGTTGATGTCGTGGATCACCAGCACCGAAGCGATGGACTCCGAAGCGGTCACGTCGCGCACGATGCCCAAAACCTCCAGCTGGTTCTTCGGATCGAGCGCGCTCGTAGGCTCGTCGAGCAGCAAAACCTTCGGCTCCTGCGCAAGCGCACGGGCGATGAACACCTTCTGACGCTCGCCTCCGGACAGTTCGTCAAGATAGCGCGCGGCGAATCGCTCAAGTCCCAGACGCTCGATCATAGCGGACACCACCCGGCGATCGCGATCGGACAACGACCACGAAACATGCGGCTTTCGCCCCAACAGCACCTGGTCGTACACGCTCAAGTGAGGGATACGCTGCTGCTGCGCAACCAAGGCAATGCGGCGGGCGACGTCGCGGCGGCCGAGCGACGCGACGTCGCGACCATCGACCTTCACCGACCCCTCGCTCGGGCGAACGATGCCCGCCAAAACGTTGAGCAGCGTAGACTTCCCTGCTCCGTTGTTTCCCAGGATGGCCAGCATCGACCCCGCGGTCGCCTGCACGTCGATGCCGCGAAACACCGGCTTTTCGGCAGCGGGGTACGCATACGCCACCGCCTCGGCGGACAGCACGGGGCGCTCGGGGATCCGCAGATCAGCCGCAGGAGCGTCGAACACCTCCTGGAGCAGCGCCCGCGCCTCCTCGACGCTCACGGCAGGATCGCCCTTCCCCAACTGCTCGCACCTCATCGTTTGCACCCCTTGTACAGCAGGTACAGAAACAGCGGCGCGCCCAGAAACGACGTGATGGCGCCAATGGGGAGCACCACGGGCGATATGACCATGCGCGCCGCAAGGTCGCTGGCCAGCATGATGATCGATCCCAGGACAAGCGATGCCGGCAGCAAGAAGCGGTAGTCGTTGCCCACAAGGCGGCGAGCGATATGAGGGGCAATGAGCCCGATGAAGTTGACAAGCCCCACGAACGACACCATCGCCGCCGCCATGACCGTAGACGCCACAACGCCCAGCACGCGGCAACGCACCACGTTCACGCCCAAGCCGCCCGCAACCTGGCCGCCGTTTTGCAACGCGTTGTAGTTCCAGCGATTCGCGAAAAAGTACAGCGCGCACGCAGCACCCACCAGGGCCATGAAGCCGATTTGAGACCACGTTGCGCGGCCCAGGTCGCCGAACTGCCAAAAGATCACTTTCGTCAGGGCAAGGTCGTCCGAAAAATACTGGATGATGGTCGACGCGCCCGCCCACAAAGCCGAAAGCGCAACGCCCACCAGCACGATGCTCTCCGGGCTGGAAGACCCCAGCCGCGAGAACAGCAGCACCACCGCGCTCGACGCCAAGGCGCCAGCGAACGCGAACAAGGCAACGGCGCCCATGCCGATCCCCGTGGAAGCGCCCGCCACAACAGGAGCCACCACAAGAAGGGCCAACGTGGCGCCGAAGGCAGCTCCCTGGGAAATCCCCACGGTCGATGCGGATGCGAGCGGATTCTCCAGAACGCTTTGCAGCACGGCTCCCGCCAGCGCCAGGCCGGCGCCGGAAACGATAGCGCACAGCACGCGCGGCAGACGAATGGATCGCACGGTCATGACGTCCTGCGCAGACCCGACCCCCAACAGCGCCTGCGCGCTGGCAAGCGGGTTCATGTCGGAAGCGCCGCTTGCGAGCGCGCACAGAGAAACCGCGACGCACACGGCAACAAGCACGGCGACAACCAGCCAGTTCCGTCGCTCGATGCGCGCCTGAGCATGCGCCGCCCTTCCCGAACCGCGCGCCGAGGCCGCCGAAGCCGAAGCTGCCGAAGGCGAAGCCGAAACGCCCGCATCGCCTTCGGCAGCCATCAGGGACCGAATCACCAGATTCCCTCCCGCGCGTACGCGTCGTAGCAATCGCGGCACACCAAAGCGCCCTGCTGCACGCGCAAGCCGTACTCGGCCGTCGATTCGCCGCACACCGCGCACTCCTGCGACGCGAACAGCCGCGCAGGTTCCGGAAGACCGTACGAGGGCAGCCCCACGTCGAACAGCTGGTCGTACGGCGTGCTCAGGATGTACGATTGAAATTCGTCGCGGCTTCTCTCGCCGGATCGGGCCGTGAACACAAGGCGCACGGCGCGGTCGGTGCCGCGCACGAAGAACGAGAACGCCATCTTGCCGCGCAATCGGGGAATCAGGTTCGACTTGCCGTACGTGCAGCCCAGAACAACCTGCACGGCATCCACGCCGCACGCATCGTTCTCGGTCACGCACACGATCTCCTCGTCAACGGCGGGAAGCCTCGCCGCATCGAGTCCCAGCTCCGCAATGGCCCCTTCGCACGCTTTGAATCCTATAGCGAGCCCCGGGCACGTGTGCCCATGAAACGACGCCGCCCGCGTCCACCACGTTTCGTCCAGCATGGCATATTCCTTCCGTACGATGTGCAACCGTTTCGTCGCGCATCGTAACACGGAATTCAATTTCGTAACACTCTCAATCTGCGGACGGTAGAGAAGCGGACCCGTGCTGCTACGAATGCGGCCTTTCGGAGCACTTCAGGCCAATGCTGTCAGCGTAGGCGACCCAACGCTCGAAGGACTCGTCGCTAATGGCATGCTCCATCTTGCAGGCTTCCTCGTCTGCGACGTCCTCATCGATGCCGATGACCTTTGTCAAGAACGCCAGAAGAAGCTTATGGCGGTCGAGCACGGAGGTGCCGTACGCCATCCCCTTCTCGGTCAGGGTGATGCCGCCGTAAGGCTGCTGGTCGACATAGCCTTCACGTTTGAGCACGATCACCGCCTTGCTCACCGACGCTTTGGAAACCGATAGCGCGTCGGCTAGGTCAACCGAGCGCACGACGGCCCGCTCGGGACCGCTCAGCTCGACGATAGCCTCCAGGTAGTCTTCGCCGGACATGGACATTCGCTCCACGACCCGCCTCCTTCCCCTCCCCCTATGCCCGAATCCAGTCGAAACAAGAAAAGCGGAGGGAAGAAGGGGGGATCTTCCCTCCGCTTGCATGATGCGGCAGTCGGCCAGACGAGAGGAGCCTCTGCCGCCGGGTCAGCGGATTCACAATCGATAAGGCAGCTCCTCGTTCGATGTGAGTTATCTTAGGTGAACTTATACGTGCCGACAAGGGGAGTTAACCTAGGTATACAATTTCTTCACATCTGGATTCGGGGGCTCTTCGGGAAGGTTCGCGCGTTGCCGTTCGCGGTCGCATCAGCGCGCGCGGTACACGGCGCAGTTGTTCGGAGTCTCGTACATGTCCACCTGCGAAACGGGCAGGCCCTGCTCAGTCAAGCGTTCGCAAACGTAGCGCGCCAGGTTCTCGGCCGTAGTGCGAAACGGCAGCACAGTCAAGCTGAAGCCCTCTGCGGCGAGCGCGGCCAACGTGGCCTCGCCAAGCGAGCCCTCCTCCACGAGGAAGGTGTGGTCGAGCTCTTCCGCCAGATCGCGCACCGCGCGTTTGAACACGCCGAAGTCCAGCACCATGTCGCGCATGGTCCCTTCGGTTTGGAGCTCGTCGGTTTCCAGGTAGACCACCGTGCGCCACCGATGGCCGTGCAGGTTCTCGCACTTGCCATAGTAATCGGTCAGGAAATGGGCGGAATCGAAACTCGCCTCCGTTTTGAGTCCGTACATAGCACGCTCCTCGTCTCATGCAGCCGTCGCCCTTCGATCGGGCGCGGCGAATCATCGTTTTTCGCCATCATAGCAAAGCGCGCGGCGAATCGGCCCCCGCGGCGCGCAAGTACGTCATCGCCGCTCGAAACGTACAGGTTTCGAGCGGTCCGCGCAACCGCCCCCTCGCCCGCCGTCGCCCGCGCCCGCACCCGGCCGCCCGTGCGGATTCGGCCGGGCAAGCGCGGGCGAAGGCGAAGGCTGGCGGGTGCATTCCGGGCGACGATGCGCCGCAGCGATGTGTCGGCTTCGCTCCGAAAGGCCCCGCGCGCGAAGCTTGTGCTACGATGCTCAGACGAACCGACGCGGCGCGCCGCCGCGCCGCCCGATCCGCGCCAACCGCGCCGGGCGGCACCGTCTCCGCGAAAGGACGACGAACCATGCCCATGAACAAGGCCATCCTGGCAGCCTATCGAGCCGCCACGCGGATCAGGCCCGACATCAAAGAGTTCTACAAGGCGCAGCGCGCCGCCGAGGACCTCAGCGCCAAGCTGGCCATACCCAATCCCCGCTGCCGCGTCGACGACGCCTTCGCCGTCATGCCGGACGGCTACCGCGTGCCCCTGCGCATCTTCACGCCGCTCGACATCGACTTCTCGCTTGCTTCGGGCTTCAAGGTGTCCGAAGACTGGCGCGGCACCATCCTGTTCTTCCACGGAGGCGGCTGGGTCAACGGCGACGTGGACTTCTACGCCGACGCTTGCTCCACCATGGCGCTCAAACTCGAGCGGCGCGTGGTGTCGGTGGACTACCGGCGCGCGCCCGAGCACCGATTCCCACAGGCCCCCGAGGACTGCTACGAAGTGACGCGCCAGCTGTTCGCGGGAAAGCTGCTGCCCGACGTCGATCCCCGTCGCATCGTGCTGCTCGGCGACAGCGCAGGGGGAAATCTAGCCGCCGTCGTATCGCTCATGGCGCGCGACCGCGGCGCGTTTCGCCCGCCTACGCAGGTGCTGCTCTACCCCGTCACCTACGACGATCACGACCCGCGAACCTCATGGTTCGACTCGGTGCGCGAAAACGGCGAGGACTACCTGCTCACCTGGCGCGACATACGCGGGTACATGGAGCTGTACCGTTCGTCGCCGACCGATTACGCCAACCCCTACTTCGCGCCGCTGCTCGATCCCGACCTTTCGGACCAGCCGCGCACCCTGATGGTCACAGCCGAGTACTGCCCGCTGCGCGACGAGGGCGAGGCGTACGCGGCGCGCTTGGAGCTGGAGGGCGGCAGCGTGCAGTGCTACCGCGTGCTCGACGCCGTGCACGGGTACCTGCTGTATCCCTCGGTGGTCGGCGCGGTCAGAGACACCTACCGGATCATCGGGCACTTCCTTGACGGCACCGACCTGAAGCGAGAGGACAAACCGGCGTGGCTCGGAATACTTGGTACCGACTAGACAACGTAGGCAAGTTCTACTCATCCCAAGCCGGCAGCTCCGCGCAAACGGTGTTCCGCTACGCAGCCGAGCTGGTCGACGACGTCGACCCGCAGGCGCTGCAGCGCGCGCTCGACAAGACGGTCGACACGTTCCCCGGGTTCAACGTGTGCCTACGCAGCGGCATGTTCTGGCACTACCTGGAGCAAGCGCCGAAGCCGCCCGAAATCAGCCGCGAGAACCTTCCGATTTGCTTCGGCCTGCACGTCGACGCGAAAAGCGTCCTGTTCCGCGTCAGCTATTATCGAAACCGCATCAACTTGGAGGTTTCCCACATCGTCTCCGACGGGCGCGGCTCCTTGAGCTTCTTCAAGATGCTGCTGCACGTCTACATTCAAAAGCGCTACGGCGTGGAGGGGGTGCCGTTCGAATACGACGGATCTGACCACCAAAAGCACGAGGACAGCTTCGACAAGTACTTTGAGCGGGACAAGGCCGCGGGCACGCGCGCGCCGAAGATCTACCGGCTGTCCGGCTGGCGCGACAAGGCCGACCCCACGTTCATGGAATACCACCTGCCCATGCAGCGCGTGCTCGACCTGGCGCGCTCGCACGGAGTGAGCCTGACGTCGCTTGCGATCGCAGCGGTGATGTGCGCCATTCGTGCGGAGATGCCGCGTCGCGACCGCCATCGCGCCATTCGCATCGACGTGCCCGTGGACCTTCGGAGAATCTTCGAATCGGCCACCACCAAGAACTTCTTCGGCTTGGCTTTCGTGTCCTACACGCCCGGCGATCAGGACGAACCCGTGGAAGTCGTAGCCGCCCGCGTGCAGGACCAGCTGAAGGTGGCGACCGAGGCAGAAAACCTCAAACCGCGGATGAACCGCATGATCGCGCTCGAAAAGCACCCGGCCCTGCGCTTCGCCCCGCTGTTCGTGAAGGACATCGCGCTCGAACTGGCAGACCGCATGGTTGAGCGCGAAACCACGACGACCGTATCAAGCCTGGGAGCTATCGGCGTCGACGAGCGCCTGGCCCCGTTCATCCGCAACGTCAACGTGCTGACCTCCACCGTCGGGCTCAACTTCATGGTGTGCTCGTTCGGAGACGATCTGAGCATCGGCATATCCACCACGTACTCGAACCCCGACGTGATCAAGAACTTCTGCCGGTACTTCTCGGACCAGGGCATCGAAGGGTACGTCAACATCAACAAAACAAGCGAAGAAGTAGCCGAGGACCGCCTGGAAACCAAACTGGAGACTTCGGTCAAACGATGGGGCGGCCAGGTTCCCGCACATGAAGAAGGCGCCGACGACGGCGCACCCGAAGGAGAAAGGGAACGACCGTGAGACGTTGCGAGAAGTGCCGCGTCGAATTCACCGGCGACCTCGATCGCTGTCCCTTGTGCCAAGCCGAGCTTGCCGGAACGGCAACGCCGTCGGCGTTTCCGCGAAACGAAGTGCGCAAGTCGGGAGCCATGGCCCTTGGCGTCTTGGCCTTCGTGAGCGGAGCGTGCCTTTTGGTGATGGCCTTTCTGGGACGAATGCTGTCGCTTCCGGGCGACATCGTGGTTTCGGTGTGCGTGGCGTTGGTGGTGAACTACCTGTTCGTACGCAACATCCTTGCGCATTCGCCGGACTTTTTGCGCGTGGTGGTGCGCTACTTCCTCATTTTGCTGGGCATTGCAGCAGCATGGTTTCTGGTCACGGGAAACACGCTGGTCACCACGTTCGTCATACCGGGAATATGCCTGGTGGCGCTGGTGTTCGACACGGTGCTCGTGGCCGTGTTCAAAGACACGTTCGTGGCCGGGTACGCGAAGTACCTGCTCTTCGACGTGGTGCTGGGGCTGGTTCCCCTTGCGCTCATCGCGCTGGGGCTTACCACCTGGGAGATCCCCGCGCTTTCGAGCGCACTCGCAGCAAGCGTGTTCTTGCTGGGACTGCTCGTGTTCATGCGAAAGCAGCTGATGGACGAGGTTCGCAAGCTGTTCCTGGCATAGCGCGGCGGCAAGCCGCGCCTCCGGGCGTCGGCGAACGTCGGCGCATGCCGGCGAACGTCGGGCAAACCCTCCCGAAAGCCAGTGCGCGCCCTACAGGGAAAGCAGCCCCTGCGATGCCAGCAGCCAAACCAGCGAAGCCACCCACAGAACCCCCACGGCCACCCGCGCGACGGTGGGCACGCGCAGGCTTTTCGCCGGCACCATGAACATGGCCACCAGGCCGCCCAGCGCGCCGCCCAAGTGTCCGCTCACGGAGATTCCCGGCACCAAGAACGTGTACGCGACGTTCACCGCGATGATGCCCAGCATGCCCTTGCTGTACTGCGCGAACATCGAGCGATTCCCCTTGTGCAGCAAACCCAGCAGGGCTACGGCCACGAACAGGCCGAACACGCTGGTAGAAGCGCCGGCGCTCACCGTCGAGCCACCGCCTAGGAACACGTCGGCGGCGTAGGACACCGCGTTGCCCGTGATGCCGCCGATGAAGTACAGCGCCAGGAAGTTCCCCTTGCCCAGCACGCGTTCGAGCACTTCGCCCACGCTGTAGAGCGCAACCATGTTGAACCCCAGGTGCATGAGGTCCATGTGCAAGAACATCGGCGTCACGAACCGGTACAGGTCGGCCGCCGACTGCATCCACGGCGCGTACATGGCGCCCATCTGCACGAGCACCGACGTCGACACGTTCACGCGGAACCCCGAAAGCACCGCCTCCACCGCGAACACGATCACGTTGAGGGCGATCAGGATAAGCGTGACCATGCGAAACCGGTTTCGCTCGAAAAAGGACGGCTCGCTTTGATTGAGCATCCGCTTCAACTGCTCGTCGTCGATCACGGTTTTGGTCGGGTTCGGCACGTTGTTCTGGTTTTCCGGCACTGGTTGCTCCTCGCATGCGGCAATTCGATCATGGTTCAGGGGAAATCCTACCACGTCGCTTGCGCGACAACGCAGCCTTCGCGTTTCCGTTGAGGCAAAAACACGGTTTCACCGCTGCGCGCCGCACGCGGTCCCCGCCCGACCCGCGCCGCCTCCCCGGCACGCGACGAAGCCCGCTCGATCCTCACCGCCTTCCGAGCGCGCAGCCCGCAACCCGCCCGACCCGCGCAGCCCTCCACCGCGCCGCAGAGCCCTCCTCGGCCGAGCAAGGCGCTGCGCGCGCCCGTATTCCCCCTTGTCGTTGTGTTTCCCTCTCTGTTGTGGTAAATGTTAGCCTTAGTAAACTTATAAGCCGCTCACGCGGGGAAACGAGAACCCATGTCCAACCAAGCAGCCTTCTTCCCCCCGAAGAAGCACGACCCCCACGAAAACCGCAAGGCGCAAGACGCCGACTTCGACGAACGCCGCGAACGCCCGGCGATCGACCCCGCCTTCCTGTCGGTCGACGGCCTTTGCAAGCACTACGGAGAAGGCGAAGCGCGCGCCACCGTGCTCTCGAACATTGCCACGACCATCGAACAGGGCGCCGTATGCGCGCTGCTCGGGCCTTCGGGCTCGGGAAAGTCCACGTTCCTCAACCTGGTAGGCGGGCTGGAGCCGGCCGACTCGGGCTCCATCCGCGTGGGAGGCGTTGAGCTGACCGGCCTTTCCGACAAGGAGCTTGGCGAGTACCGCCGACGCGAGCTGGGATTCGTGTTCCAGTTCTACAATCTGATCCCCGACCTGACCGTGCGCGAGAACATCGAGGTGTGCCGCCATCTCAGCGCAAACCCGCTTCCCCTTGACGACCTGCTGCATTCGCTGGGGCTATGGGACCATCGCGGAAAGTTCCCGCGCCAGATATCGGGCGGGCAGCAGCAGCGTTGCGCGATCGGGCGCGCGCTCGTGAAAAACCCTCGCCTGCTGCTGTGCGACGAGCCGACGGGCGCGTTGGACTATCAAACCTCGAAAGAGATACTTGAGTTGATGGAACGGGTCAACCGCGACTACGGCTGCACCATCGTCATCGTCACGCACAACGACGCCATCAGGCACATGGCCCATCGCGTCCTGCGGCTGCGCGACGGGGTCCTGGCCGAAGACGCGCGCAACCAGCAGGTGCTCGCTGCGCGCGATCTGGAATGGTAGGCGCGCCATGGCAACCCCTCTTGTCCGCCGCCTTCCGCGCGAACTCAGGCACAACTTCGGCAGGTACCTGGGCATCTTCCTGCTCATGACCATCTCCATCACGCTCGTGTCCGGCTTCCTTGCAGCAGCCAGCAGCATCGAGCGCATCACCGACGGCATGCGCGACGCCTACGCCGTCGAGGACGGGCGCTTCACGACAAGCCGGAAAGCGCCCGCCGAAGCGCTTGCGGCCGTCGAGGACCTGGGCGCGTCCGTGCACGAGAACTTCAACTACGACCTGCCGCTCGAGCGCGACGACGCACCGGGCGCCACGGTGCGCGTGCACCTCAACCGCAACGGCTTCAACGAGGCCGCCTACGCGCAGGGCGAAGCCCCGCAGGGAGCCGACGAGATCGCGCTCGATCGGACCTTCGCGGAGCATGCCCGCATCGAAACGGGCGATACGGTGCGCGTGGGCGGGCGGGATCTGACCGTGTCGGGCATCATGACGCTTCCCGACTACGCGGCTCTTTTCGAAAAGAACTCCGATTTCGTCATGAACACGCTCACGTTCGGCACCGCCGTTGTGGACCGAGCCGCGTTCGCGTCCTTCGAAGGCGCGAGCGTTTCCCACGTCTACTCCTTCCTGTTCGACGACCGCGCCTTGCCCCTGCCCGAGCGCATCGACGCCGAGCAGGACATCGCCGATGCGCTGGCCAGCCACGGAGCCCTGCTGACCGATCTGGTGGACGCCGCGTCGAACCAAGGGATCACCTACGCCGCCGAAGACGTGGCGGGCGATCAGGTCACCTGGGAGACCATGCTGTTTCTGCTCATCGTCATCATGGCGTTCGTGTTCGTGGTGCTGACCTCGGCCGCCATCGACGAAGAGAGCGCCGTCATCGGCACGCTTCTGGCTTCGGGATACCGCAAACGCGAGCTGATCGCGCATTACCTGGCGCTGCCTTGCTTGGTAGGCCTGGCGGCGGCCGTGGCGGGCAACGTACTGGGATACACCGTCATGGTCGACCCTATGAAAGGCCTGTACTACAACAGCTACAGCCTGCCGCCCTACGTTGCCGCCTGGAGCTGGCGCGCCTTCGGATTGACCACCGTCATCCCGTTTTTCCTGCTCATGGCAATCACGTCCGTCGGGCTGGCGCGCAAGATGCGCTGCACGCCGCTCATGTTCCTACGGCGCGAAACGGCGAAGGCCGGCATGCGCGCAACCCTGAAGCTTCCCGAGCGCCTTGGCTTTTCGGCGCGGTTCAGGCTGCGCGTGTTCCTGCGCAACCTTTCGCACTTCGCCACGCTGTTCGTGGGGATCGCGTTCGCCAGCATGCTGCTGTTGTTCGGGCTGTGCATGATGCCCACCATCGAGCACTACGCCGATTCCCTGCGCAACGATCTGGTGGCCGAGCACCAGTACCTGCTCAAGGCGCCGCTCGAAATCGACGCGACCGACGACGAGCGCGAGGCGTTCGCAGCCGCGACCGCGCTGGCCGCAACCGAGCAGTCCCAACTTGAAGCCATGGACCCGATCGAGCTTGCCGCGCTTGCGCAAAAAGCCTCGACGGTGCAGGAAGGAGCCCACCCCGTCAACGTGAAGCCGAACAACCGCAGCGTCATCGAGCAGGCCGAGAAGTTCGCCGCAGGGCGCCTGGAAACCGCCCGCTTGGCACAGGGGAACGAAGAGGTCGTCGTGTACGGCATCGCGGAAGGATCCCGCTACTGGAACGACGTCGACGTCGGCGAGGGAAAGGTGGCCGTAGGACGCGGATTGGCGCAGAAATGCGGGCTGAAACCCGGAGAGCCGCAAACGTTCTCGAACAAGTTCGACGGCGCAGCCTACGAGCTGACCCCCAGCTCGCTTTGGGGCAGCTCCTCGTGCATGGCGGTGTTCTTGAGCATCGAGGACTTCAACGAGCTGTTCGGCAACGATGCCGGCTATTTCAACGGATACATGTCGAACGAAAGCCTCAACCTGGACGAACGCTATCTGGCAAGCGATCTTGCCCCTGCCGACATGGACAAGATCAGCGCCCAGATGCAAGACTCGATGGGCCATGTGATGGACATGATGACGGCGGCGGCCACGCTTGTCTACCTGGTGCTCATGTACCTGCTCACGAAAACGGTGCTGGATCGAAGCGCGCGCAGCATTTCGTACATGAAGGTGTTCGGCTACCGAAACCGCGAGATCAACAAGCTGTACCTGCATTCCATCACAACCGTGGTGATCGCCTCGCTCCTTGCATCCCTGCCCTTGGTTGTCCTGGGTATATCGACGCTGATCAGAGCTGCCCTCGCGGGATACGGGGGCAACATGGAGGCGTACGCGCCCGCCGACCGCCTGGCGCTTATCGCGGCAATCGGCGTTGCCACGTACGCCGTCGTGGCGTTTCTGCACACCAGGCGCATCAAGCGCGTCCCGCTTGCCCTGGCGCTCAAAGCGCAGGAGTAAGCCCCGACCGGCGGCGGGGCCTGGATCCCGCCGCCGGTCGCAGGACTGCGGTCAGCCCGGGAAGCCGCGCGTTTCGCAGCCGCTCCTCACACGTAGTAGAGAAACGACCGCAAGCGCTCGTCGATGCCCTGGTCGAGCGCGCCGTCGAACGACACGTGCAGCACGGGAGCCGCAAGGTCGTCGGCATCGTCGAGCAGCTTGAGCACGATGCCGGTGTTCTCGTACATCGACGACACCGCTATCACGCCGTCCGCCGCACGCGCCGCCAAGCGCGCCTTAGCCGCTCGGTACCTTCCGTTCGCGCCTCGATAGCCCCCCAGCGCCTCGTCAGCCGCAATCCGCAGGTCGTCCAAGCTGGCGCAAAACGGCGAGGCGCAGCCCAACGAACGGTGCACTTCGGCCATCTGCGCGGCGAAGGCCGCCAGCAGCTCGTCGGGCTGACGCGCATCGCGCCACAGAAACCACAGGTACTCGGACAGCGGCATGCGCACCAGGCGATACCCCGCGCGTTCAAGGCCCTCCCAGCGTCCGCCCGTCAGCTGGTCGGCGTACACCAAGGGCCACTCGCCCACCAGCGCAAGCGTTTTGCGGGCGCGGCGCGAACCCCCTTCGGCCGCATCCCCCGCTCGACGGGCCGCGGCGCATACGCGCTCGAACGTCACGCCATCGCGCAGGAACCCGTCCAGCACCTCTTGACGATCGTCCTGGTCGGCCGCGTAGGCTACGTCGCCGGCCAAAAGATGCAGGAAGAAGCCCTCGGGATCGGGCATCGACCAAGGCAGCTGATCGAGGATCGGCGCAACCAGCTTCGCGTCGGCCGCCCCTTCCTCGTCCAAGACGGCGCGGATCACGCGGTCGTACTGCCCGTCGGCCTCGGCGCCTTCCGTCGAAGGCAGCAGCAGCTGCAAGCCGCTCGCACCGGCACGTTCCGCCGAGGCTTTCGCAGCCGCCCGCAACGACATTCCCAGCAGCGCCGTGAACGACAGGTACTCCTTCGAAGCGCTGCGCGCACGTCCGGCGGCCACAGCCGCGTCGTCGGGTTCCAGCAATTCCACGCGCAGGCCGCGCCCCTCCAGCCATCCGCCCACCAAGGGCCCCCACGCCCCGAACGACGGCAGCGCCACAACCCGCCGCGCATCGAGCGTCGCGTGCGGCGCCTCGTACGGACGGCCCGCCAGGGGCAGCGCGCGCTCGTCGCGCGGCTCGTAGTGGTCGATCGCGTTCAAAAACGCCTCGATGCGCGTCACGACCCCCACCTGCGAAGAATGCTCGTCGGTCTCGATATGCAGGTAGGGCTTGTCGCCCATCTCCTCGCGAAACAGGTGGCTCACCATGGTGTCCGGGCCGCACCCGTGATTGGTCAGGTACACCGCGAACAGGCGCGGATCGCGACGCACCAGCTTCGCGCCCGACACGATATGCTGCCCGAACGGCCAGTACAGCCCCGGATGATCCTGCGACACGTCCACGTCATGCGCATGCAGGTGGCTTACCGTGATCACCTTCCGGCCACGGTCCAGGAGCGCATCGGGAATGCCCATGTTGAGCGCCGGATCGACAATGCCGTAGTTGCGGGTGATCAGCACGAGCACGCGCTCGTCGGGGCCGAGCGAACCCAGCAGCTGCTCTCCCAGCTCTTCGGTCTTACGCGTGAACTCCTGCACCGCGAAACCGCCCGCCAGCATGGCGCGGGCGGTTTCACGCGGCTCCTTTCCCAGCTGCGCGCCCACGCCCAGCAGCGCTTCGGCAACGGCCTGCTGCCCGAAATCCATGTCCAGTACCGGGCTCAAAAGGCGAATGCCGCGGCCCTCGAAGTCAAGCTCCTTGGCCGCCAGCATCGGCGCCGACTGCATGTAGGGGCACGCGTAGTTGTGCGCGACCTTGGAAGAGACGTGGCGAATCGTGCGCACCGCCGGCATGAACACGTAGTCCACGCCGCGCCGCGCCAACTGCTCCAGATGACCGTGGACGAGCTTCACGGGATAGCATGTCTCACCTTGAGCCGTCTGCTGGGAGAGGCGCACCGTTTCCTCGTCGGTCGCATCGGACAGCAGCACGTTGTAGCCCAACTGCTTGAAGAACGCGTTTGCCAGGGGAAACAGCTTGTGCAGCATAAGGCAGCGCGGAATGCCCACCGTTTGCTTGGACGGATCGATGCGGGCGTCGTACCCCTCCAAGAACAACTCGTCGACCTTGCGAAAGAACCGACGATTCTCCTCGACGGACGCGCGGTCGACGGCCCTCGAAGCCTGCGACGCGCGCGTCAGGTCGAACCCGCGAAACGCCGTGGCCTCCGCCCCGGCCTCCTGCGCGAGCAAGGCCGCGCCCACCGCGCCCGACACGGCGAACCACGGCGACACCGAAAGGGCGTCGCCCAGGTGCGCCTTGAACGCGGCCACGATGCCGGGGTTGTAGGCCACGCCGCCCTGCAGCACCACATGGGCGCCCACCGGCTTGGTTCCCACTACGCGATGCAGGTAGTTGCGCACCACCGACAAGCACAGGCCCGCCGCCACATCGGCCGTCGACGCACCTTTCGCCAAAGCCGCGTTGATGGCTGTTTCCACGAACACCGTACAGCGTTCCCCCAGGTCAATAGGTGCCTTCGAGGACAGCGCCAGCGGCCCGTAGTCGGCAAGCTCGATGCCCAGGCGCGCAGCCTGCTCCTCGACGAACGACCCGGTGCCCGCCGCGCATATCTTGTTCATTTGGAAATCGGCCACCCGCCCGTCCTTCAAGCTGACGTACTTGGAGTCCTGGCCCCCTATCTCGAACACGGTGTCGACCCGCGCGTCGGTAGCCACGGCGGCGCGCGCTTGCGCAGTGATCTCGTCGCGTACGGCATCGGCGCCAACCATCTTCCCGATCATGCTGCGCCCCGAACCCGTCACGCCCACGGCCGTCACGCGAACGGCGGAGCCCAGGCGCTTCGCAAGCGAGCCCAAGCCCTCGCGCACCGCCCGTCGCGCGTCGCCGCGCGTGCGCAGGTATTGCGCGTCCAGCAACGCGCCCCGTGCGTCCAGCAGCACCAGGTTCGTCGACGTGGACCCCACGTCGATTCCCAGCGCGCAGTCCACCGGCTCGCCCGTCGAAGCCGACCAGGGCCGCGGGCGCAGCCGAAACCCGGGCCTCGCCTCGACCGGCACGGACGGCAGCGCGCGCAGCCGGGGCAGGTCGTCGACGACCGTATGCTCAGCCAACCGCACGGCAAGGTCGCCTATCGCAAGGGGGCGGCAGCCGTCTTTGCCGGAAAGCGTGCGCCCGCCTTGCGCCCGGGCCTCGCGCGCCGCGCCCGCCGCTTGGAAAAACAGGTGGTCGGGCGCGTGCAAAAGCTCGCCTTCTCCAAGCTCGAACACCTCGCGCACCGCCCGCACCACCCCGCGGTTCGCCAGAACGCCGCCGGAAAGCGCCACCGGGCGCGCCACGGGCAGCCCGCGCACGATGGTGGCCTTGTAGCTTTTCACCATGGCGAAGCACAGACCCAGCAGAATGTCCTGAACCGACGCGCCCTCCTGCTGGTGATGGATGATGTCGGTTTTTGCGAACACCGCGCAGCGCCCGGAGATGCGCGGCACCGAAACCGCGCCCTCCACCAGATCCGAGTACTCCTCCAGGGCAAGCCCCAATCGCTCCATCTGGTCCTCGAAAAACGACCCCGTGCCCGCCGCGCAGCTTTCGTTCATGGCGAACTGAGGCACCTGCCCCGACCCGACGCCCGTAACGAACAGCGCCGACTGCCCGCCTATCTCGATGACCGAGCGCGCCTCGGGCGCCAGAAGCTGCGCGCCTTGGCACACCGCCGGCACTTCTTCCAGCATAAGGCAAGCGGGATCGACGCCCCGCAGCGCCGCCGCCCCCGATCCGGCGGCGGCCCAGCCCGCGCACTCGCCCTCCGGCAGCTTGGACGCCAAAACGGCCAGCATATCGCGCAGGCACGCGAGCGCGGCCCCGCGATGCAGGCGGCTTTCGCGCCACGCAAGCTCCTCGGCGTCCGTAAGCGCCACGAGTTTCACCGACGATGCGCCGATGTCGATGCCAACGGTGTACATGCCCGCCCCCTATTCCCCCTTCGCGCGCACGCGATACCGCTCGTACTCGGCCAGAAACGCGCGCTCGTCCAGCTGGCGCACCTGCACCACGTCGGCGAACGTCACCAGGTCGGCTATAGGGTTGTCCAGCGAAAACGGAAACCCCTTCGACACCAGGAACTCCCCGAACAAAGGCTCGTCCAGCACCGTCTGCTTCATGGTCTTCGTCGCGTCTATCATCGCGCAGCCCCCTTCGTTATATCGGCTAACATGATTTTTCGGGCGCCCAGAAGCGCCACGTCCTCGTCGCTGTGCGTTGACGCCAAAAGCGTGCGTCCGCGTCGCTCGGCCAGCAAGAACTCGATGACCGCGCGCTTGGTTTGCCCATCGAGCCCGGTGAACGGCTCGTCCAGCACGATCGCGCTGCCGGGATAGGCAACCGCCCTTGCCAGCGAAACGCGTCGGCGCATGCCGCCCGAAAGCTGCATCACCGGGCGCTTCAGGCAATCCGCGGGAAGGATCTTCTCCAGCATGCAGCGGATCTGGCGTCGGCTGGCCCGCGCGGGCAGCACCAACGCCACGTTCTCCACGGCCGTCAGCGTCTCGCACAGGCGATCCTCCTGAAACATCGCCGAAACCGCGCCGGAAGGCGCGCCCTCGATGCGCCCCGCGTCGGCGCGCTCAAGGCCCAGCAGCACGCGCAGCAAGGTGGTCTTGCCCGCGCCCGAAGGTCCCATCAGGCAGTACACGCCGCCTTCGGAAAGCGTGCACGTCACGCCCGCCAGCACGCGCGCGTCTCCGAACGACTTGTCCACGCGCTCCATCACGATGTCCATGCGGCATCGCCCTTTCCCGCGTCGCTCGCGCCGCCCTCGTCGCGCCGCCCTCGTCGGGCGCGCCTTTCGCGCTCGTCGTCGCGCACGCCCAAAAAGCCGCCCAGCGGACGTCCGGCGCGCTTCAGCAGCGCCATGAACGCCTTCTCGAACGCCAAGCTCAGCACCATGACCATCACCGTCCACGCGAACAGATCGGGCGTGTCCAGGTACGTGCGCGCCAGGCTCATCTCTTTGCCGATAGAGGGCTTGGGCACGGCCAGAACCTCGGCCATGATGCCGCTTTTCCAGCTCATTCCCAGCGATATGCGGGAACTTGCCACCAGAAACGGCATGAACGCAGGGCGGTACACGTACATGAACGTGCGCCATCTGGTCAGCTTGAACACCCGCGCCATCTCCAGCAGGTGCCGGTCCACGCTCTCGAACCCGGCAAGCGTGGACGTGTAGACCAGCGGCAGCACGATCAAGAACGCCAGGTACACGGTCAACGCCTGGTTGCCCACCCAGATAAGCAGCATGATGATGAACGAGATAACGGGAATGGTGCGCAGAAGCGACATCACGGGATCGATGAAGTCGCGCACGACGGCCACACGGTACGCCAATAAAGCCAACAGCAACCCTACGGAAAACGACAGGAGAAACCCCGCGGCGATACGCGCCGTGGAAGCGCCGCAGATCAGCCAGAAGTCGGGCTTCGCCACCTGCTCCGCCAACGCCTCCAGCACCCGAACAGGACCGGCCAGAACCAAGCGGTTGTCCACCGCCCGATCGAGCACTTCCCATACGACCAGCCAAAACAGCACGATCAGCGCCTTTTTCGCCCCTGCGATGCGCTTCGACGCGCCTCGGGCGGCAACGACGCGCTCCCGCCCGGCGCGTTCCTCCTCCAAAACAAGCTGCGCTTCCTCGTCGTCCATGAGGCTTTGCGCCTGCATGACGCGCACCACCTGCTGGCAAGAAACGCCCATGGAGGTCATCATCTGCATGATCTGATCTCTGCCGACGCCGCGGGACACGGCCGTTCTCATCATGAAGCCCATCTGGGAGTCGTCCATGCCGTTTTCCCTGACCATCTGCACAACCTGCGCAACCTTGTCCTCGGGCATACCCAGCTTCTGCGCTATCTGAGCCACCTGCATGCGCGGGGCCTCGCCCGTATCACGCGTTTCGCGCGCCCGCCCGATGCGCACGCCCAGCCGCCTCAGCAGCTCTTTCGCTCGCCGTTCGCCCATGGCCTACGCGCCCGCGCTGCCCGCATCGTCAAGCTGGCCCACGGGAGGCAGGTAGTAGAACCCGTCGTCCGGAACCTTGCCGCCAATCGAGTCGGGGTTCGAGCGGTACAGCTCCTCGAGAAAGCCCGAAAGCGCCGTGCGCATGTCGGTTCCCGTCAAGCTCACCATGCTGATCTGGGGCATAGCGTCCAGCGCCACGGCGTTGTTCAGAAACGTCCCCAGCTCCTCTTGCAGGGCGGCCGCGGCCGACATGTTCTCGAGCGACCACGCCACCGATTGTCCCGCCATCCGCAGGTACTCGATCACGGCTTGCTCGTGCTCTTCGAGAAACTTCCGGTTCACGATCGTGGTCGTGGTAACGGCCTGGCTCCCCGTGTCGGCAAACGCCGCATCCCATTCCTTGGTGATGTCGATAGGCGCGTACAGGGGGTCCACCATGAGCTTCGAAAGCGACACGAACGGCTGCGGAAGGATGGCCGCGCAGTTCGGTTCGTCCTGCAAAAGGTTCAGCACTTCGAACGGCGACGACTTGAACTCAAGGTTGAACGACCCCGCCTTGCCCATCTTGCCCAGCAACGCCTCGATCGTGTACTCGGGCGTGCCGCCTTCGCCGTAGCTGTACACCGTGCGACCCGCAAGGTCGTCCACGGCAGCCACCGACGGATCGGTGGTGATGCCGTAGAGCACGCCCAGGTTGTTGACGCTTATCACCTGGTAGTCGTTCTTCAGCTCCTTGTTGTTGTACAGGATGGGGCCGATGTTGGACGGCAGCGTGCACACATCGTAGCTGCCCTGGTTGAACGCGGCGGAGAGGCCCACGTAGTCCACGCCGCTCAGCTCGAACTGGAAGTCGTTGAACGTCTTGCCGGCTCGCGCCGCCACGATGAACTGCGAAAGGCCCATGGATGGCGGGCCCATGATCAAGCCGACGCGCGCAGTGCACGCATCGGGGCTGCCCATGAGCTCGCGGCTTTCGGGCTGCGCAACCAGGTCGACCGTGCCGAGCGCCGTATCGCCTTGATCGGGGCCGCTCGACGAGCAGCCCGCCAAACCCACGGCCGCCGTTGCTACGGCCGTGCTCGCAAACGCGCAGAACGCGCGCCTTGTCAGATTCATGCCTACCTCGTTTCCGGGTCGTTCCTTCAAATAAAGAGCTGCGAGCCCGTCCGCACGACGCGACTGGCGGACGGGCTCGCATTCAGTCGTGCACGCTAGAAGCGGGCCTTAGCCTTCGAAGGCACGCGCTTCCTGCGGTAGGCGAACGTGCCCGCCGCCGCTCCGGCCACGGCCAACGTGGCCAGCGCGCCCAAACCGATCGCAAGAGCCGGATCGCCGGTCGAAGCGCTGTCGGCTTCGGCTTGCGCCGGGTTCGACTTCGTCGCAACGCCCTTGGCCTTGGCGCGCGCAGCCTTGTCCTCGGCCGCAGCCAGAGCTTCGGCGGTGGCCTTTTCAGCATTGGCCGCCGCATCGCCCGACGCCGAGCCGTTCATCACGGCCAGGGCCGCAGCGGGAATCGAGCCGCCGCCCGAAGCGGGCACGCCGGAGAGGTTCATTTGGAACGTAGCCGGATACGTATGGTTGCGCTCGCCGCCGAAGATGGACCCGCCGATAGCCATGGCCATATCCCCGATGGTAACGTCCACCGTGCACGATCGCGAGACCACCGAAGCGGCGTCTTCCAGCACGCCCAGGTCGACCGTGATCGAAGACAGGCCGCCGCCGTTCGAGCTGGAGTCCACGATACGCAAGCCGTTGATGGCGTTCACCGTCATGATCCTCGACTGAATGACGATGGGAACCTGCACCGCAGCGCGCCCGGCAGCATCGACGGTCAGGACGGCGTTGCGCGCCACCGGGTTCATGGGCGGGAAATTCCCGCTGGTCAGATGCGGATTCAACGGAAGCCCCGTGTCTTGCCTGCTCAGCCAGATATTGGCGGACACCGTGTAGGTGCCGGCGGCCAGCGTGCCGCGCCGAACGTCCTCGCCGCTGGCAGCGTTGCCCGAGCCGCTGCTCGCGCTGCCGGAGCCGCCCGCGCTTGCGGATCCGCCGCCATTGCCGGAGGATTCCCCAGCAGAGCCCGCCCCACCGGAACCGCCTCCTGCAGAGCCTCCGTTGTCGCCCGGAACGGCCAGGTCGGTGCTGTCGGACAGCTTCACGGCGCTGGCGTAGTCCACGGCCAGCGACAGGCCCCACGTTTTATCCAGACGCAAGGGAGCTGCATACACGTGGCTCCCGGGAAACGTCAAGACGGGATCGTTGCCGTCCAGCTTGACAACGGCTTTGACGATGCGGCCCTGTGCGTTGGCACCGTACGGCTTGCCGTCGCGCTCGATCCCGAGCACCTGCGCGCCGCTCGCCGGCGTTCCGAAATCGATCAGGGTGAACGCCGGATTCGGCAGCTCCAGTTCGAGTAGCTTCGTACCGTCCTCCTTGACCACGAGCTTCGTGTTGTCGGACATCGGGTCGGTGGGAATCCCGAAGTTCGGGCTTCCCTCGGGCTCCATTGGATTCTTGGGATTGGTCATGTAGGCCGTCAGATGCAAAATGTCGTTTTCAGACGAGGGAACGAACAGGTTCGCCGTCACCGCGTACGTGCCGGGCGCAAGCGCCGGAGCCTGCGCTTCGGCAACCGTCAGCACGCCGCTGCGGTAGGAAAACGCGTAGTTCGCAGCCGCGCCGCCCACAGGCGTCAGGCTGTACGCTGCACCCGCTTCCAAAGACGCCGGGGCGGAAACCGTCGGGGCAGCGAAGCCCTTCGCCGAGGCCGCCGTCTCCCCGTTCACGAACCCGGACACGTCCACGGACAGTCGCGGAGCCTCGTTCGCAGCGACCGTTTCACTGCGGTACGCGGCAGTCAGCTGCGCTTTCCCGATGGTCCATGCAAGCGTCGCAGCGCCCTTCGACCCGTCCGCCCACGTATAGCCGTCCTCGAGCGTGACCAGCGCGGTATAGGAGCCGGCATCAACGGCCGAACCTGTCAGGGAAACGCGATAGCCTTCGCCCGGAGCGACGCCTGTTTGCTCCTGCCCGTTGTACACCAGGCCCTGGGCAGGGATCGGCTTCTCGATCTTCGCAGGAGCCTCGGCCACCGCCACGTAGTACGCCACGTTTTCCGAGTTCATCCAGTCCTTGTGCCCGTTCAGGAGGTACGCGCCGTTGAGCAGCCTGCCGTCCAGCCCGTCAAGGTTCGCAACGGCGTTGCCGTCAACGGGAAGGATGTCGAAGAACGCCGTGCCGCCGCCGATAGCCGCGTCGACCTTGGTCGCGCTGGTCAGCTTGTCCGCCGTTCCTTCCACCAGATAGATCGCCACGTTCTTGCCGCTTACCGGAAGCGTGCCGCTCAAGCCGCAGTTGCCGTTGCCGGCCGTCGACACGAACCCGGCCGCCAGGGGCACTCGGTTGCTTCCCGAAGAGGTCATGTCGACATGGAGTCCCATCGCGTACAGACCCTCGATGGCGGGATCGCTGAAGCCGGACGACTCTTTCACCAGCTCCAACGCCTGATCGACCGCGGCTCCGTCATGCGCGCGAGCGCCCACGGCGCCCACGAAGGGCAAGTACAACCTTTCGTACAAATTCGACAAGACTTCTTCTTTGTCCATATCCAACGCGTCGTTGTTCACGGCTTCGTTGTAGCCGTTGGTCACCCACGTTGCCGACGTGCCCGAAGCACCGTCGGCGTACGTGTACGACCGAAGCCACCGAACGTTCGCCTCTCCTGGAGCCGAAGTCACCACGAACGATCCCAGCCGCGCGCTGTCGAACGTCAGGGAGCCGTCCGCCTGCGCAGCCGGAAGAGCAGTCAGGGATGCGCCCTTGTGCAAGAACACCTCGGAACCGCTTTCGCCCGGCAGCGAAACGGAGAACTTCACCTTGTCGTCAACCGCAATATCCGCGCCGCCCGAAATCAGGCGCACGTCCAGCAAGCTGAAGTCGGGAGCCTTCTGATACTGCCGACCGAGCGCGGGCTTCACCGCCGAGCGGCGTCCTTCGTCTTCGACGAGCTGCGCCGAAAGCTCGGCGGATTGGATCGATTCGAACGCCGACGAACCCTCCTCCACGTTTACCGTCACCGACACGCGCGCCTCGTCGTCAACGAACGTCTTCGAGAAATCTCCCTCGACAACGCGCACGGCGTTGGCAAGATCAACCGTCAAGTCCAGGTCGATGTTGAACGACTTTCTCAACGTGGTGGCGTACTCCGTGCAGCCCTGGAGCGTGTACGTTCCGCTCCAGTCCTTCAACTCCACCGTAACCGTGGAAATGCGCGACGTGATGCCGGCGCTGGCCAGATCGTCGTTGTACTGGCTGTCGTCGCTTTTCAGCTCGATGGGAACCCGCGTGGCCTCCACCACGGAAGCACTGGGGGAAGACCCTGCGGCTTGCACCGTGAACACGGGGTTGATCAGCGTAAACGTGAGCGTTCTGGTTCCGTCGGCCGCCACGACCAACGTGCTGCCGTTCGTCACGGCCGCAGCAGGAACGCCCATCTGGCCGCCGATTCCTTCAGGGTTCGCGGGATTGGTCGCATACCCGCGAATGCCCATCGGCGTCATCATGGACACGTTGGCGGAAACCGTATAGGTTCCTGCGGCAAGCTCGGCGCTGCTCGCGCCCTGAGGGGCAACGTAGCCTTCGCCTTGCGCGCTGCCGAGCGCGGCCCGCGACGGTTCGGAGCCTTCGCCTTGCGGCCCCGCCTGCTCGCCGGAAGCACTGCCTTCGACGACGGCAAGGCCCGCACCCCCTTCCCGGGATTCGCCTTCCGCGTTTGTCGATGCCGGCTTTTCGACGGCGTCCGGTGCGCGCTCTTCAGAAGAAGACGTAGCATCCTTCGCAGATGCGTTCCCGTCCGGCGAGTCAACCCGGTCGAGCGACCTGCGCGCCGCATCGTCCGCTTCCCCGCTGCGCTCCGCAAGCGGCGCCGCAGCCGCGTCTTTGCCCTCGCCGCCAGGGGCGCCGCCTTCGGCAGCGTCGGCAGCCTCTGCGCCTTGCGCATGCGCCGGCGCGTCCGCCAGCCCGAGCGCAGATGCGTACGCAAAACCGGCCGGCGTCTGCGACAGAACCAACGCAGCGACCAAGAGCACGGCAAGAACGGCGCCCGCAAGCGAATCGCTTGCTCTGTTCACCTTGTTCTTCATGGTTTCATTCCTCGTTTCTGTTTCATGCAACGTGCGATCAACCGCGATGCAGGCCGTTCGCGCAGCGCCTCCAGCGCCAAGCGCACCTGTCACGGAACCTCGAAAAGCCGGCTGCCGCAGATGCAGCAGCCGGCTTCAGCGCATAGGGAACGTTACGCAGCGCCCAAATCGGCAACAAGATGCAGATCCCAAGTCTTGCGTCCCTTGTACAGGGGAAACGATGCGTACTCGGCCGAAGGGCCGAACGTCGCGACCGCCGAGCCGCCGGCGAAGTTCGTCACGTCGAACGTCAGCGAGACAACGCGCTCGTCGTAAGGAGAAGACCACAGGAAGTTCGGCATGACCCACTTCCCCATCTTCTTCTCGGTGATGCGCACCAGGCCGTCTTGCGAGGCCGAGGCGATCTCCAATACGCCGAACGAGCTGTTCACAATGGGAACGGTCAAGAGCTTCGCACCGCCCTCGGCCACCACGAGCGTCGCATTGTTCGCAACGGGCGAAGTGGGCTTGTTGAAGGGCGGGTTTCCCGGATTCGTGACGTACGCGTTCTTGCCGATAGGCGAATCGCGCTTGTCCACGTACAAGTTCGCCGTCACCGTGTAAGTGCCCGGTGCCGCATAAGCGCCCGACAGCGGCGCCGCGCTTGCCGCAAACGCCTTGCTCGCGTTGATGTCCGGCAGCGCCACGCCCGCCGCCGCTGCGACAACGGCGGCGCCTGCTGCCGCCTTGAGGAAGTCGCGGCGTGACAAGGACGCATCCTGCATGCCTTCGCGTATCTCGGTCATGTTGCCTATCCTTTCACTGAACTGGCTCTATCGCTTCGCGTTCGCAAGCGGGCGGCATGCGCTCCGCCCGCTCCACGGGGGACCTTCATGCGCGGTTGCCGTATTTAATTAGCCAAGGCTAACTTCAGGGTATTTTAAAAGCTGCAAGGTCTCGCCCTGCAGCTCCATCGCACCACCGCCCGACCGGAACCATCCCTCGGCGCAGCGCGTCAACCCTCGCCCACCTGTTGTTGGCAGGCGTTCGGCAATCCGCATGAGCGCAGTATACGCAGTGCGAAATCCCCTTGTCAGTGATCTATGTTACCTTTGTATAACTTTTTTTGAGAAGGTACGCCCGCCAAGAATGGACAAGGCGATTTGTAGCCGACGAGCTGGGGCCGCCACCCCCTCTAGCGAGCTTGCCGCAGCACGCGAACCGTGCGACCGTCCACCTCGATGACGCCGTCATCCTGCATGACCTTGAGCTCGCGGATCAGCGACTTGTCCGCCACGCGCAGGCACGCCGCCCATTCCCTGCGCCCGAACGGAACGGTCACGCTCCCGTCCGCATTGCGCGGCAGCGTGTCCAGATACGCCAGAACGCGATCGGACAGGCGCGGCTCGCTCAAGACCGCAAGGCTGCGACTGAGGACCAGCACCTTCTTCGACATCTCGCTCATGAGGTTTCCATGCAAAGTCGATGCCCACGCATGGGAACAGGCGCGAAGCCCGGCAGCGGGAATGCACAGCAGCACCGTGTCCTCAAGCGCGCGAATGTCAACGGGACAGCGCCGCAAAGACGAGGCGACGGCCTCGGCGAACGAATCGCCTGGGCCGAATAGGGACACGATGCGGTCCAGCCCGCCCTGCGGCAAAGAAGCTTGCACGCGGCCGGACACGACCACCGGGTAGAAATCAAGCCCGTCGCCCGCTCGGCGCACCAAACTGCCGCCAGGGTACCGGCGCAGCATGCCCTTCGCATCCGCAATCAAAGACGCACGCTCTTCCATCGGTATGCCGGCAAACACGGGAGACTCGCTCAAAGGTCGCACGTCAATCGGATCCGCCATCTTTCGCCCTCCTTCACCACACGTTCAGCTTGCCTCGCCCCCCCCATCCGTTCATCATGTCCATGCTCCATCATACCTCAATTGTTAGCTAAAGGTTACTATTTTCGAAACATGCCGAATCGCAGCCGAGCAACAAGGGGTTCGAAGCGCGAACGGGTGCCCCTTCCCCGCGCGAACAGGACTTGCGCGCGAAAAACCGCCCTCGCTGGCAGGTTTTGACGGTTTGGGGTCGTTTGATCCAACCGAGCGAGCACTCGCAAACGCACGGCGCAGCAGCCCAGCTTCGTGACCAGGCAAAACGAAAAGCAAGCGAAGCGACGCCCGAAACAACGCCCGACTCAACGACCCCTAAACGCAAAAACCTGCCAGCGAGGGCAGGTTTTTGCGCGCAAGTCATCTCTATCACTATCGGCCGCAGCAAAACTCGGTGCTCGTCGCACGACGCGCCGAATCTTCCGCGCCCGATCAAGCAGAGGCGCCGCGAAACAGCAACGACCGAAGCCGAGCGACGTTTTGTCCAACCAGAAGAAAGTCGTCGGTCACTTCCCCGTCGCGCACGTGGATGATCCGATCGCACGCTCCCGCCAAAAACTCGAGATCATGGGAGATTACGAACACGAGCCGCCCCCGAGAAGCAAGGTCGCGCACGATATCGCACACGCTGCGCATGCTGTGGCCGTCAAGCCCGCTTGTCGGTTCGTCGAAAAGCAGAACGCGCGCGGGGCTCACAGCGGCGGATGCAATGGTCACGCGCTGCTTCTGCCCGCCCGAAAGCGCCATCGGATGAACGCCTCGCAGCGACGCCATCCCCAACTGCTCAAGCACGTCGCGCACCCGTTCGTCAAGGGTCCCGTCGTCCTCGTTGCCAAGGCGCAACTCGTCCTCGACGCTTTCGGTGAACAGTTGGTAATCCGCATCTTGCATGACGAAGTACATCGAGCGGGAGCGCGCCCGGCGACGAAGCATGCGCCCGTCAAGCTCTACAGTTCCGCGGCAGCGGCGCGAAAGACCGCAAAGGCAACGCGCGAGCGTGGTCTTTCCCGCCCCGTTGGGCCCGGTTATGCCGATAACCTCCGCCCGCTGCGCGCAGCGGGCGCCCGCATGCCCTCCTGCATCGAATTCCACGCCGCACAACACAGCGCGCTCGCCAAAAGACAGCCGCACGTCGCGCACGTGCAAAAGCGGCGACACGGGCACATCCGCCTGCACCCGCCGATCCGCAGATGCAGGCGCGGCGCCGTCATCGCCCGCCGCACGCCCCGCCCTGCCGTCCGCCGCTGCCGAATCAGCGCGCGCAGGCGCCACATCGTCAAGATCGAACAATCGAAGCCCACGACGCATCAGCTCGTCCCGCGAAAGGGAACGAGCCCGGGAGGGCGTCCATTGGTCCACGATCCTCCCATCCTCCATGAACACCACTCGATCGGCAAGCTCCATAAGGTAGTACAGGCGATGCTCAGACACCACGACGGTGCGCCCGCGCCTCTTCAGTTCCGCCAAAACGTCGGCCAACATGAGCGTAGCCCGAACGTCAAGATTGGCGGACGGCTCGTCAAGGACGAACAGGTTGGGCTCCATTGCGTACGTAGACGCAAGCGCCACCTTCTGCTTCTCGCCGCTTGAAAGATCGAAGATGCTCCGGTTCCTCAAATGCTCGATGGCGAAATCGGCGAAGGCACCCTCGACCTGCGATGCGATCCTGTCGGAAGGTAAGCCCAGGTTCTCGCAGCCAAACGCCACCTCGGACACCGTGTTCGTCGTAAAGAACTGCGATCGAGGATCCTGGAACACCGACCCTACCGTGGCGGCCAATTCGTACGTGGCAAGCTGGCGTACGTCCCTTCCCCCCACCAACACCTTGCCCGACAGGTTGCCCGGGAAGAAATGAGGGATCAAGCCGTTCATCAGCCGCGTAAGCGTGGTTTTTCCGCATCCGCTGCGTCCGGTGGCCAGCACGAACTCGCCTTCGCGAACCGATAGGGCAACATCGTGCAAGGCTGCGCCCTGCGCACCTTGATAGGAAAAGCTCACGTGCTCCATTTCAACGATGTTCATGAAATCATCCTGCTTTCGAAGCATGCTAGAAACGCAGCGCAACCCACCACCGCACCAAGGTACGCGAAATCCCTGAAACGCAGCCGCATCTCAAGCAGGGATCCCCTGACGCCCGGACGTTCGATACCGCGTACGCAAGCCGCGGCAGCAAGCTCCTCGGCCACCTTGACGAACCGCATCATAAGAGGAACCATAACGAACTCCATCATGGTCAAGGGAGCTTTGAGCACGTTGAGAACCGTCAAGGGAATGTTGCGTATCCTCATGGAGTCGCGCATGGCCCCCACTTCCTGCCCGATCGTGGGAAGGAAGCGAAGCGTCACGGCAAGCGTGATGGTAAGGGCGCGCGGCAGCCTGAGCCGTTCGAGCGCGTTCGCCAATTCGCTCGGGCTGACGCTTTTCGTCATCATGAAGTACACGCCGGCAAGGGGCGTGAACTTGAAGAATATGAAAACGGACATGCCCGCCGCAGCCGCAACCGCACCGGGAACGCTCGCAAGCAGAAGCGAAGCCGCCAGCAACGCGCCCGTAACGGCAATCAGCCTCGCGGCGCAGCCGTACAATCCGAAGAACAGCAGCGCGACGACCATGAACGCATCGCTGAGCAAGATTCCCCCGGTAGACCGCACCACGAACAGCAAAACACCGGCAATCGCAACGTGCACGAGCTTCACGCGCGGATCGATGTACCTGATGCAGGCGGGGCTCGCCAAGACGAAAGACTGATCCACCAAACGCTCCTATCTTCGGGATTCCGCAATCGCCCTTTTGGACGAGCGGCTACACCAAGCCGGCCTTTACGAAGCGCTTCCTCAGTATCTTGCGCCCGACAACCACTCCCGCCGCAGCGCCAACGACGCAAGCGATGACCGACGCGATTCCCAACCAGCTTTTCGCGGTACCGATCAGTTCGTTGAGGTACGTCATGTCAACGCCGGCAGCTCCGCCGGTCGCCTGCTGGATGTACCAATCGGTGAATACGTAGATAGGAGCGATGTCCCCTGCGTAGAATCCCAGCATGAGCACGACGTACGCAATCGCTATGCGCTTGAAGTCGCGATACGAGCCGGAATTGGCTATGGCCTCGGCAATCAGGCCGAATACGATCACGGTAATCAGCAGCGTCTGAGCCCCCATGAGTCCCAGGAGAACCCCCATGACCGCCGACGGAACGAGAAACGCCCCGAACGTGCGCACCTTCACCGCGACAAGCATGAAAAGCGGGCCGCTTGCGAACGCGAACACGGCCGGGTAGAACAGGTACACGACAGGGGTCACGCCGGTCACCATCATAAGAACCATGGCCAGGGCGAACATGACCGCCCCGAAAATGCCCATGAGGGCGAAGTCCTTGATTCCAAGTTTTTTCTTTTCCTGCGTCGCGCTCTCCATCGCATTCTCCTATCGTCGATACGCGGACGTGCCGCTTGTTAGTTAACTAAAACTAACAATAACGAAAGGGCCTCCTCGTTTCTCCCCGAAAACGCTTTTTCCGTACTCCGAAACGCTTGAAACGACAGGTTATTCCCGGAAGCGCCGAGCGTACTCGCCCGGCGTCATGCCGCACCTTCGCTTGAACTGGTCGCCGAAGTGGCTGATGTTGCTGTATCCCGCCATCGCGGCGGAGTCCTTGACCCGGTAACCGCGTTCAAGCAGTTCGCACGCTCGAACCATGCGCCGGTCCAGCAGGTACTGATGGACGGACGTCCCGTAACGCAACTTGAACTCGCTGCGAAGCCGTGATTCGCTCATGAGCGACAGCTTGGCCAACTCGGCAACGGAAACATGCTCGAAGCACCGCTCGTCCAACGCGCGGCGCACGCGTTCCAAAGCGTCGACCTCGGCCAACGCCGGCCTGCACGCACCGCCGTCCGATCCTGCTTCGGGCACAACCTCGCTCAGAAGCGCCGAAACGATCTCGAGCACCTTCCCCTCAAGATACAGCGCCTTCAGATCGTGGGAGTACGAACAGCTCAGAAGATCGTGCACGAGAGGCTCGATCGAACGCGAAGGCCGAACCTTCTTCACGCAAGAAGACGGTTCTCGACAATCGGCGACGAAGCCTCTGTCCGCAAGACGGCGCATCACCGACCCGAATCGACCGGGATGCAGGTCTATCCCCATGCCGAACGAACGCCTGCTCGCCTCGTAGCGGTTCTCGAACGCGAATGCGCCGTTGCGGTACACGCAGCAATCGCCGCGCTCGAGTCGCACCCCGCCGCGCTCGCCCACCTTCCGCCACTCGAGCTCGCCCGAAAGACAGAAGGTGAGCGAGAACGTCTCGCGCACTGCGCGCTCAACCAAGGCGACGTCTTCGCGAAACGTCACATCGCCCACGTACACGTTTATCCCCGAGCACGGGGATAGACGCCGATAGTAACCCGACCCTAGGTCGGGGGCTAAAGGCACGACAACGTCCACCGCGCTTCGAGCAAATTGCGAAGACAGCGTCTTCGCGCGGGCGTCCGCTGCGCCGTCTTCGCGCACAAGCCCGTATTCGGTAGCGAGCACGGCCGACCGCCTCCTGCCGTGCGCTACGAGCCCGAAGCAGTCGCAGGCACGCCGCTCGACGCGCCGCCCAGCTTCCAGCCGATCGCCTTCTCGCGCATGCCCACGAAGTCGGCGTAGATGCCCCGCTGGCGAATCAGCTCGTCGTGCGTACCGCGCTGCGCAACACGTCCCCGGTCAAGCACGATGATTTGATCGGCATTGCGAACGGTCTTCAACCGGTGGGCGATCATGATAACGGTCCTGTTGCGCGTGAGCGCTTCCACCGCCCGTTGCAAGTCGCGCTCGTTCTCCGGGTCCACGTTGGCCGTAGCCTCGTCCAAGATGACAATGGGAGCGTCCTTCAAGATGGCGCGCGCAATGGAGATGCGCTGCCGCTCGCCGCCCGACACGGTAGCGCCGCCCTCCCCCAAACGCGTCTCGTACCCCTGGGGCAGCCTCTCGATGAACTCGTGGCAGCATGCTTTCCGAGCAGCCTCCTCGACCTCCGCGCGCGAAGCGTTCGGGCGACCGAACCTGATATTGTTCTCGACGGTATCGTCGAACAGGTACACGCCCTGAAACACCATCGAGAAATTGGCAAGCAGGTCGTCCACCTTCCAATCGCGCACATCGGTGCCGCCAAGCGTGATGCGCCCCTGGTCAACATCCCAGAATCGTGCGATCAACTGGGTGAGCGTGGTCTTGCCCGACCCCGACGGCCCCACGATGGCGCACGTGGTGTTCTGAGGAATGGCCAGGGAGACCCGGTCGATCACCGTACGATCGCCGTACCCGAACGAAACGTCCTGCACCTCGATGTCAAGGTTGCGCGCGCACGAGACGCCCGCGCCTTCGCTCATGGCTGGCGTGGCTATCATGTTGTTCACCTTGTCCATGCAAATGTCGATCTGGCGCAGCAGGCTGGCGAACAAGCCCGAGGCTTCCAGCTTCCCGTACACCATGAACGACGCGACGATGGCCACTAGGCACACGCCTGCATCCATGGTCCCCTGAATCCAGAACCACGCGGATGCCAGGCACATCGCCACGCTTGACGTCTTCGTTACCAGCGCCTGCAAAATGGCGAACCCCATGAAGCGCAGCTCTATCGCCACGTTCATGCGCTCGCATTCGGAGATAGCCGCGTCAAGGCGCCGCTCCGCGTCCCCCGTCAGCGAAAACGCGCGCACCACGCTCATTCCCTGAACGTATTCCAAAACAGCGCCCACGATAGCGCTCTGAGCCGCCACGCGTCGGCCGGACACGTTGCGCGCCGCGCGCTGCATCCAGGCGTTGACCAGCAGAAAAACAGCAATCGTGGCCACGACCACCAGCCCAAGGCGCCAATCGAAGAACACCAGCATCACCGCGACGATCGCCGAGAACACAAATCCCGAAATGACGTTCATGTACACCTGGCCGCCCGCGTTCTGCACGTCGTCGAGCGTGTTGGTCATGGTCGACGCGATGTCGCCCAGGCTGTTCTCGTTGAAGTAGCCCATGGGAAGGTAGCGCATGCGATCGCCGATCTGCGTACGCTTCTCGCCCGTCATGGAGAAGTTCCCCTTGCAGAAATTCCTGCTCTTGAAATGCATCGTGACGAAGCATCCGACGATGCTCCCCAGCATGATGAGCAGCGACGTCCACAGCGTGGACTCCGTCACGGCTCCGTCCGCTAACGCGAGCAGCACCACGGCAAGCGCCATCATCTGCCATGCTTCGAAGAACGAGTTGAGCACCGACCACACCATTCCGCGCTTCAGGTAGGCAACGTAGCTGCCCCCGAAGGCGAAGTACTTCTTAAAAGTTGACAACATGCTGATCTCCCTTGTCCGACTCGGCAAGCGTTGCGTCCTTGGCGTCGATATGCGCGTTGTACATGCCGGCGTACAGCGCACATGATTCCATGAGCTGGGCATGCGTTCCCTCGGCCTCGATGCGCCCATCGTTTACCACCACGATTTTGTCGGCGTCGACGATAGTCGAAAGCCGGTGCGCCACAACAACGAGAGTCTTGCCCGCCACAAGCTGGCCTACCGCTTGCTCGATGACGGCTTCGTTTTCGGGATCTGTATACGCCGTCGCTTCATCGAGAATGACCACCGGCGCATCCTTGAGCATCGCACGCGCAATGGCGATGCGCTGGCGTTCGCCGCCCGACAAGTGACCGCCCGCACCGCCGACCACGGTTTCGTAGCCGTTCTCAAGGCCCTCGATGAACTCGTGGCATCCGCTCGCTTTCGCCACGGCCACCACGTCCGCATCGGTCGCGCCCGGCCGTCCCCTGCGAATGTTGTTCATGACCGTATCGTCGAACAGGTAGCTGTCCTGCTCGACAAACGAAACGCACCCGCTCAACTGGGAAGCCGTCATGTCGTTGATCCGCGCGCCGCCTATTGCAACCCGTCCTTCGCCCGCATCCCAAAAGCCCGCAATCAGGCGCGCGAGCGTCGACTTCCCCGAACCCGACGGCCCAACGAGCGCCGTCACCTGCGCCGGTTCGATAACCAGGCTCGCTCCGCGTATCACCTCTTCGCGACCGTAGGAGAACCGCACGTCGTCAAGCTCGATACGGGAGCCCTCCACACGTGCGGGCGTGTCGCGACGACGCTGTTCGGGCTGGTAGACAACCGAGGAAATCTGTTCGACCACGGTGCCGATTTGCGCAAGCGTATCGATGAAGTTCATGGCCGCGTACAAAGGCGGGAAAATGGACAGCGACAGCACCGCCAGCACGACGAACGTCGCCGGATCGAGCGTGCCCTGCATAACGAACAGGCAACCCACCGGCAGAACCGTCACCAGCGTGGCCGGCCAAATGGAAAGGCCCAGGTCTTGGAATACCTGCACGTGGCTCATCCAATCGATGAACGAGCGAGAGTAGCGGTCCACCGCCTGGGAGAACTTCTCGTACGAGCTGGCCGATTGCCCGAAAGCCTTGATCACCTCGATGCCGTTAACGTACTCGACCGATGCCGAGTTCATATCCTCCCCCGCCTTGACCGTTTTGTTGTACCACACGGCATAATCCTTCATCATGCCCAGGTATCCCACAAGCCCGACCGGCAGCGTAATCAGCGCCACAAGCGCCATGCGCCAATCGAGCACGAACATGAACACGACCACCGCCAACGGAACAAGCAGGTTCGACGTCATCTCCGGGACAAGATGGGCAAGCGTGGGCTCTATGCTGTCGGTTTTCTCCACCATGATGTTCTTGAGCTTGCCCGAAGGAGTGTCCAACACGTAGCCCAACGGCACGCGCGTCAGCTTATCGGCTATCCGACGACGAATCATCGAGATGGTAGAGAACGCCGAAACGTGCGACACCGTGGTCGAGGCGTAGTGGAACACGATATGCAGCGCATAGCCCGCGGCGGCCACGCCGCACCAGCCAAGGTAGAAGCCGAACTCGCGCACGCCGCCCAGCACGCCCACGATCATCTGGCCGGCAGCGTAGTACGGCACGATGCTACCGGCCACGCCCACTACCGCCAACACCACCGATAGCGCAAAGCGCGCTCGATTCACGCCGCCAGCCCAGTCAAGCAGCAGGGAAATCGGGTTCGACCCCTGCAGGCCGCCCTTGCGCTCGCTCGACGCCTTCGAGGCATGATGCTCGGTCGAAACCGCACCGCCCGCTGCGGCCTCGTTCCCAACGTCCATACACAGCCCCTTTCCTGAAAGTTATCTATGGTTTACTTTCAGGAGTATAACACTGTTATATGGCAACGCTACTAGAATTTGAGCCTCTTCGTTCCGTCCGATCTTCGACCCTCGCTCGTTTTGCGGGCGCCCCAGCCAGCATGCACGCCGCAGCAGAAAGCCCGCCGTCCATCCCCGCTTCCTTTCGCGCGCAGCGCACTTGTGAAGAAACGGTGAATCCCTCGCCTATTGAAAGCCGCCGCTCGACTTTTCCTAAAAGTTAGCCTAAACTAACAAATGTCAAATGAAGGTGATGCCTTTCCTGATTCCCGAAAAAGCATCGACGCTCCCTTTGACGACTTCTCCTCTTTGCTTTACCGAGCGATGGTGGTTTTCTCTCGTCTGGCCAGCCATCGCAGCGAAGCCCGCAAGGTCCCCCCTCTTGCGGGCTTTCGTCTTTTCCGGATCTGGAACCAACCCTCTACCCAAGTTCGCGCGTCGCAATGAGCTCGACGTAGCCCGCGTGGAAGAACCGCTCGAGCGACGCGATGAAGGCATGCGCTTCGTCGCGCTTCATGCCGCCGACAAGCGGTTCGAAATAGCCCCGGAAGAACATGCTTGCCAGAATGCGCGCCGTAGCAGGCTCGATGTCCGCGATGGTCTTCCCGCGTGCGCGCATCATGCGAACGTAGCGATGGGTGCTCTCCCGCTCAAGCTCGACGAACCTGTCAAGATATCCCTCCCATGCCGTACCCGCCGCTTTTGTCAGAATCAGCACGAACTCATCTTGATGATCGTACACGTAGTCCAGCATGTCATGGATCAGGACCTGCTCGAACCCCTGCATGCCTTGAAGGGTCTGGCGGTCTTCGGGCAAGGTGTAAAACTGCTCCTGCATGGTTGCGTAGCGCCGATACAGCTCGTTTCCCGCAGGTCCAACCAACGCGTCGAACAACGCCTCTTTGCTGGAAAAGTGCCCGTAGATGGCGCCCGTGGTCACGCTCGCCGCAGCAGCGATCGAGCGAAGCGACGCCTCGGCGAACCCTTTGTCCAAAAACTCCCTCACCGCGCAGTTCAGAATACGCGCGCGAGCAGGCGGTGCGGCATGCTCCGTCGCCTTCGCCGTTGCCCGTCCATCCATCGTCACCATCGGCAGCCCGTCCCATCTTTTCACGTGGCCACCATGATAGCGCATCCGAACCGAACGCACCCGACCGGAGCCGGCTGCCGTCCACGGCGCTCCCAAGCCAGCGCCTGCTTGCCGGGCGCGCCCGAACACCGCGGCAAATCTGCGGTTTTGGCGTGATGGACGCCTGGCGCTTGGGACAACGCCGGCTTTCCTCTATCATGGTCGGGTACCGAAACGAAGGAGCATTCACTATGTGCGGAATCTGCGGGTTCACCGGGGCGAACGAGGCTGACGCGCCCATCCTGAAAGCCATGTGCAACGTCATGGCGCATCGCGGTCCCGACGGCGAGGGCCAGTACCTCGACCAGGGCATCGCGCTCGGGCATCGGCGCTTGTCCCTCATCGACCTTGCGGGGGGCAACCAGCCCATGGTGCGCGCCACCGCCGAGCATGACGCCGCCGTCACGTCCCCCGCCCTTGCAAGCGACGGATCCCCCATCGCCGGGCCCGAAGCCGCCGCGGCGAAGGGCGACTTCGCCATCGTGTTCAACGGCGAAATCTACAACTACCGCGACCTGCGAGCCGAGCTGGAATCCGAAGGCTGGACGTTCAAGACGAACTCCGACACCGAGGTGCTGCTCACCGGCTACCTCGCCTGGGGCGAAAGCGTGCTCGACCGCCTGCGCGGCATGTTCGCGTTCGCCATTTGGAACCGCACGACGCGCGAGCTGTTCTGCGCGCGCGATTTCTTCGGCATCAAGCCGCTTTACTACACCGTACAAGAAGGCCGGTTCGTCTTCGCGTCCGAGATCAAATGTATCCTCGAGCATCCCGCTTACCAGCGCGAGCTCAACGAGGAGGCGCTTGAGCAGTACCTGTGCTTCCAGTTCTCGGCTCTGGACGAGACGTTCTTCAAGGGAATCTTCAAGCTTCCGCCCGCGCACTGCATGACCGTGCGCGCGGACGGCTCCATCGCCATGCGTCGCTACTGGCGGCCCACCTACGAATTCGACGAAAGCCGCAGCCGACAGGACACCGTGGACGCCATCGACGCCGCCATGCGCGAGTCGGTGCGCTACCACAACGTGGCGGACGTGGAGGTGGGATCGTTCCTGTCCTCCGGCATCGATTCCAGCTACATGGCCGCGTGCCTGGCCAAGGAAAACCCGGACATCAAAACGTTCACCGTGGGCTTCGCCGAATACGAGGGCGAGCGCGACGAGATCACCTGGGCTCGCGAGCTGGCCGACGAGCTCAAGATCGAGAACAACTCGAAGCACATCTCCGAGGAGGAGTACTGGGCAAGCCTTCCGCGCGTGCAATGGCACATGGACGAGCCTTCGGCCGATCCGAGCGCCGTGGCGCTCTACTTCGTCGATCAAGAGGCCGCTAAAAAGGTGAAGGCCGTGCTGTCGGGCGAAGGAGCCGACGAGTTCTTCGGCGGGTACCGCATCTACCAGACCCCGTTCGCCAACGCGAAGCTGTCCTGGGCGCCGAAGGGCCTGCTGCGCGGCGCGTCGAAAGCTGCACGGGCGCTGGGCGTCCGCGGCGCGAACTACCTGGAGCGCGCAAGCGAGACCGTCGAGGACTGGTACTACACCAACGCGAACGGTGTGGCCTTCAGCCCCGAGGAGCGCGAGCGCCTTCTGCGCCGGCCCGTGCAAGCGTGCTCGCCGCAGAAGTTGACCGCCCCGGTGTACGCCGAGGTCGAAAACCTTGACGAGACTACGCGTATGCAATACGTTGACCTGCACTTTTGGCTGGTAGGCGACATCTTGCTGAAAACGGACAAGATGTCGATGGCGCATTCGCTGGAAAGCCGCGTGCCCTTCCTGGACACGCAGGTGTTCGACGTATCGCGCACCATTCCCACGCGCCTGAAAGCAAACGGCGAGCAAACGAAGCTCACGCTGCGCGAAGCGTCCGAGCGCGCTATCCCGAAGGACTGGGCGCAGAAGGAGAAGCTGGGCTTCCCCGTGCCCGTGGTGAACTGGCTGCGCCAGGAGCGCTACTACAACCAGATCAAGGAATGGTTCACCGGCGAGCTTGCAAGCACGTTCTTCAACACCGACGAACTGGTGAAGCTGCTCGACGAGCACAAGGCCGGAGCCGACCGCTCCCGCAAGATCTGGATCGTCTACATGTTCCTCATGTGGTACAAGATCTACTTCGTGGATCGGAGCATCCCGGACAAGCCCGCCGCCTAGCGAATCGAAAAAACGTAAGGCCCGCCGAGCACAACCGGCGGGCCTTACGTTTTACACCAGCTTGGACGCATCGACGGCCACCAGATGGCCGTGCTCGTCCTCGAACACGCACAGGCCGCCATCGCGGCTTTCGTACAGACGGCGAAACCGCGCGAACGCATCGTGCCGCGCAGCGGGATCGACCGCCCGGTGCGCCTTTCCCTCGTCGGCAGCGCGCGATGCGGGCGAAGGCTTCTTGTTCTCGAACATGCTGCACCGCCTTGCGACTGAAAGGTTCCCGTACTTCCTTAGTAGATAACGCGCCAGAACACGAGGCCCTGAGCAGGGGCATTCTCCCCCGCCGCACGTCGATCGCACGCCGCTAGAACCTCGCCCACCCAATCGGCATCGCGCTGGCCGCGCCCCACGGTTACCAGCGTGCCCACGATCGTGCGCACCATGGAATGGAGAAACGCGTTTCCCACCACCTTGATGGTGATGATGTTCTCGCCCATGAACGTTTCGGGATGAAACGAGATTTCGCGAACATTGCGATGCGTCGGCTTGTCCACCGCGGAAGCCGTCATGCAGAAGCTCTTGAAGTCGTGCTCCCCCAGCAAATGACGAGCGCCCGCCTCCATGGCGGACATGTCCAACCCGCCGGGCACGAACCACGAGAAATCCTTCATGAAGATAGGGGCCGTGCTGTCCACGCACAGATGGTAATGGTACTCGCGCGCTCGCGCGTCGAATCGAGCCGAGAACCCAGGCTTTTTGGGCTCTACCTCGCGCACGGTGATGCCGTCGTGCGTAAGCGCGTTCAGCGACCGGCGCAGCGAGAAGAGCGACCGCCCGTTCAAATCCTCGTCGCTCACGTCGAAGCTCACCACCTGGCCCAGCGCATGCACGCCCGAGTCGGTGCGCCCCGCGCAGGTGGTTTCCACGTCGCGCCTGAACAGCAGACACAACGCCTCCTCCAGATTGCCCTGCACCGTCAGCTTGCCCGGCTGGCGGGCAAACCCGCAAAACGGAGCGCCGTTGTACGACAGCGTCAGCGCCAGCGTATGGTCGAGCTGGGGCTTCACGAACGCACCGGGCACACCGCAGGTCTCTGAAGAACAAGATTGTTGGAAAGAAGTAGTCGTATTCATAGCACCCATCATAAACGAAGGCGGCCGCGCGACCAAGCGCAACCGCCCTCCCTTGCCAAATCGTCAATCACCGCCGCGCAGTCGGCCCACAGGGCACGCTGCACGTCAAGCGAGTTCCGCACGAGCCGGACGGCCAGCGGGCTGTCCGTGCGAACCCAAGGCCGCCGAGCGACTGGGCAACGCGCTCTGCGGCCTTACGACGCCCTCCACACCTGCGCGCCGAACAGCTCTTGCAGCTCCGATTTCATGATGGGGCTGTTCGAGTCCACGGTTATGGGCAGTTCGGCGCGGAACTTGTGCCCGTCGTTTTGCTGAACGAACAGCACCACGCCGTCGCGACCGGGATACGACTTCAAAATGCGGTTTAACCGCAAGGACTTCGACTGGTCGAAGTCGGCCATCGGCACGCGCAGTTCCAGGTGCGAGGGACGCGCGTCGTCCTCGCTCAGCTCCAGCGCCTCCACCTCGAACGCCATGATCTGGTTGCCGCGGTCGCTGTGCTCGAACTTGCCCTTCACCTTGACGATAGCGTCTTCCTGAATCGCCTCGGCATTCTCGTCGTACTTGAAGCAGATGCACTCCACATGGCCCGTCGTATCCTCCAACGAGAACGTGGCCATCTTCGTTCCGCGCTTCGTCAGCTTCGTCACCACGGACGAGATCATGCCGATGAACACGGCCGATTTGATCTCCTTCGTGCGCTCGGCCAGATCGCCCAGTTGGAACTTCGTCATGCGGGCGATGTAGTTCTCGTACGGACGCAGCGGATGGTCCGAGACGTAGATCTTCATGATCTCCTTCTCGAACGTCAACAGCTGGCGCTTCGGCCACTCCACTCCGTCCGGAGCGGGAACCTCTTCCTCGAAGCCCGAATCGGGGTCGTCGCCGAACAGGTCGAACATCGACACCTGCCCGCGCTCGCGGTCCTTCTGACGCTTCGACGCGCTTTCCAGAAGCGGCGTCTCGTCCACGAAGTACATGAGCTGCTTGCGCGTGTAGCCCGTCGAATCGAACGCCCCGCCCTTGATGAGCGCTTCGAGCGTCTTTCGGTTGTAGCACTTCGCGTCCAAACGGTTCACGAAGTCGTGCAGCGACGTGTACGGGCCGTTCGCCTCGCGCTCGGCGATGATCTCGTCGGCAACGTTGCGCCCCACGCCGCGCACGCCGACCAGGCCGAAGCGAATGCCCTCTTCAACCGGCGTGAACTCGGCGTTCGACGAGTTGATGTCGGGAGGCAGCACCGGCGTGCCGTTGTGGTTGCAGCTGGAGATATAGCGAATCAAGCGATCGGTGTTGCCCATGTAGCTGGACAGAACGGCCGCCATGAAGTCGTTCGGATAGTGCGCCTTCAAATACGCGGTGCGCATAACCAAGATAGCGTATGCGGCCGAGTGCGATTTGTTGAACGCGTACTTAGCGAACTTCTCGGCGTCTTCCCAGATCTGCTTGGCGATCTCAAGCGAGTAGCCGTTCTCCACCGCGCCGTTGTTCCAGTCTTCCTGCAACCCGCGCATGACGTCGAGCTTCTTCTTGCCCATTGCCTTGCGCAGCTTGTCGGCTTTACCGGCGGAAAAGCCGCTCATGGCCATGGAGATCTGCATGATCTGCTCTTGGTAGACCATGGTGCCGTACGTTTCCTCCAAGATGGGGCGCAAACGCTCGTCGTAGTAGTGAATCTGCGTCTTGCCGCTTGCCACCTTCACGTAGTCGTCCACCATGCCGGATTCCAACGGGCCCGGACGGTTGAGCGCGATCGAGGCGACGATGTCCGAGAAGCGCTTCGGTGGGAGCCGCGCGAACAAGCCCACGTACAGCGCGCCCTCCACCTGGAACAAGCCGTCCATGTTGCCCGACTGCATGAGCACGAACGCGCGCTCGTCGTCGATGGGGATCTCCTCGGGGATCACCTTGGTGCCGAAGCGCGCCTCGATGTTGCGGCACGCGCGCGACAGCACGCCCAGGGTGCGCAAGCCCAAGAAGTCCATCTTCAGCAAGCCCAGGTCAGGCGTGTAATGACCGTCGTACTGCGTGATGATGCCGCCGCCCTTGGTATCGCGCTTCATGGGCACGTGCTCGCTCATGGGGTCGCGGCAGATGATGGTGGCGCACGCGTGCACGCCCTCGCCGCGCACGTGGCCTTCGATGGACTTGGCCGCGTCGATAACGGCCTTCACGTCCTCTTCAGTCTCGTACGCCTTCTTGAGGTCGGGGTTCGTCTCGAGCGCCTTGTCGATGGTGATGCCCAGCTCGTCGCCGATCATCTTCGTGATCTTGTCGCCCGTGCTGTACGGGTAGTCCAGCACGCGCGCGGCGTCGCGCACGGCGTTTTTCGCCTGCAGCTTGCCGAAGGTGATAACGCCGGCTACGTGATCCTCGCCGTACACTTCCTTGATGTGCTCGATGACCTCTTGGCGACGTTCATCCTCGAAGTCGACGTCGATATCGGGCATCTCCACGCGTTCGGGCGAAAGGAATCGCTCGAACAGCAGGCCGTTGGAAAGCGGGTCCAAGTCGGTGATGCCCATGGCATACGCCACGATGGCGCCTGCGGCCGATCCACGGCCCGGGCCAACGCCGATGCCCTGGCTACGAGCCCACTCGATGTACTCCTGCACGATCAGGAAGTACGCCGGGAATCCCTGCTGGATGATGATGCCCATCTCGTAGTCGGCGCGCTCTTGCGCCTCCTGCGGCACCGGATCCCCGTAGCGCTTGATCAGGCCTTCCTGGACGCGCGTGCGAAACCAGCTGTCCTCGGTTTCCCCTTCGGGCAGCGGGAAGCGCGGCAGAACCGAATCGCGCTCGAGCACCACGTCGCACTTGGCCGCCAGCTCCACCGTGTTGTCGCACGCCTCGGGGAAGTCCTTGAGCGCTTCGCGCATTTCCTCTTCGGTCTTCATGTAGAACTGATCGTTCTCGAAGCGCATGCGGTTCGCATCGTTCATGGCGCTGCCCGTACCGATGCACAGCATGATGTCCTGCGCGCGGGCGTCCTCGCGCGTCAAGTAGTGGAAGTCGTTCGTGGCGATGGTCTTGAGGCCCGCGGCCTGAGCCAGCTTCGTCAGCTGATGGTTGAGCTGCGTCTGCGTAAGGCCGGCGTCGGTCATGATGCCCTGGTTCTGCAGCTCGATGTAGAAGTCGCCCGGATCGAAGCAGCTGGCCAGCTTGTGCGCCCACTCCAGCGCCTCGTCGAACTGGTTGTTGTCGAGCAGCTTGGGGATGATGCCCGCGATACAGGCGGACGAGCCGATGATACCCTTGCCGTACTTCTGCAACATGCTGAAGGTCGTGCGCGGCTTGTAGTAGAAGTTGTCGACGTGCGACTCGCTGACCAGACGAAGCAGGTTATGGTAGCCCTCGTTGGTCTTGGACAGCAGCAGCAGGTGGTAGAGCTTCGGCTTGACGTCTTTGCGCAGCTCTTCGTCGGTTGTGAAGTACACCTCGCAGCCATAGATGGGCTTGACGCGGATGCCCGTTTCCTTCTCGACCGCGTCGCACGCGTCGCACAGCTCGGGCACGCCGGACATCACGCCGTGGTCGGAGATCGCCACGGCAGGCATGCCCAGCTCAGCTGCGCGTTTGACCATGTCCTTCACATGCGTCGCGCCGTCAAGCAGCGAGTATTCGGTGTGGTTGTGCAAGTGGACGAATGCCATAGCTTATGCCTCAAATCAGATAGGGATGCGCTGGATTTATTGGTAGCCATGATACCAGCATTGCGCGAAAAGATGTTCGAACAAACCATGGATTTTCGCAAGGGGCAAGCCGAAGAGCGCCCTCGCATCGCACGGGCACGGCCCGCCCCGCATGCAAAAGCCCCCGACCCTAACGGATCGGGGGCTTGCGTCTTGCTTCGATGGCGGCTTTCAGCCGTTGCGTTGCCAAGCGACCTCAAGCCGCACGTCGCAGGTTCGCCTTGAGCGACCTAGCTGACAGCTTTCAGCTGCACGTCGCACCACGCCTTGTCGGCATGAAGCGTCGTTTTGGCGGCATCCCCCTCGGCCAAGCCCGCAAGCTCGGCCTCGATGGCTGCCAGCTGCTCGCGCACCTGCGCGGCATCGATCTCGGCAACAGGAAGCGCACGGTCAGCCAAGACGATAACCTTATCGTCCGTAACCTCCACGTAGCCGCCCTGCAGCGCGTAGTGCCTAACCTCTTTGTCAGAGGCTCCCGTCACGCGCGCCACGCCGTCGGCGAGCACCGACACGAGCGGCGCATGTCCGCGCAGAAAGCCCATCTCGCCTTCGACGCCGGGCACGACGACGAACTCGGCCTCTTCAGAGACCAGCTTCGCCACCGGCGTCACGATGTCGCACATGAATCCAGCCATTTACGCGTCCTTCTTCATCGCTTCGTACGCAGCGTACACGTCCTCGATGGAGCCCTTCATGCGGAAGCACTGCTCGGGGATCTCGTCGCACTCGCCGTCGAGAATGGCGGCGAAGGAGCGGATGGTGTCCTCAAGCTTGACGTACTTGCCCGGCAGGCCCGTGAACTGCTCGGCCACGTGGAAGCACTGACCGAAGAACTGCTGCGCCTTACGAGCGCGGTTCACGATCTTCTTCTGGTCCTCGGACAGCTCGTCCATACCAAGGATGGCGATGATGTCCTGCAGGTCCTTGTAGTTCTGCAGCAGCTCCTGGATGCCGACGGCTACGCGGTAGTGCTCGTCGCCGACGATCTGCGGGTCGAGCGCGCGGGAGGTGGACTCCAGCGGGTCGACAGCCGGGTAGATGCCCAGCTCGGAGATCGAACGGGACAGAACCGTCTTGGCATCGAGGTGCGTGAACGTCGTGGCCGGCGCGGGGTCGGTCAAGTCGTCAGCGGGCACGTACACGGCCTGCACCGACGTGATGGAGCCGGTGGACGTGGACGTGATGCGCTCCTGCAGGTCGCCCATCTCGGTAGCCAGCGTGGGCTGGTAACCAACGGCGGACGGCATGCGGCCCAGAAGTGCGGACACTTCGGAACCGGCCTGCGTAAAGCGGAAGATGTTGTCCACGAACAGCAGAACGTCCTGGCCCTGGTCGCGGAAGTACTCGGCCTCGGTCAGGCCGGCCAGACCGACGCGCAGACGCGCTCCCGGGGGCTCGTTCATCTGACCGTACACCAGGCAGGTCTTGTTGATAACGCCCGAGTCGCTCATCTCGAGGTACAGGTCGGTACCCTCGCGAGTACGCTCGCCTACGCCCGTGAAGACCGACGTGCCGCCGTGCTCCTGGGCCAGGTTGTTGATGAGCTCCTGGATGATAACGGTCTTGCCGACGCCAGCGCCGCCGAACAGACCCGTCTTGCCGCCCTTGACGAAGGGCTCGACCAGGTCGATGGCCTTGATGCCGGTCTCGAAGATCTCGGTCGTCGTGGAAAGCTCGTCGTAGTCCGGAGCCGGACGGTGAATCGGCATGTAGCCGGACACCTCGGGCATCGGCTTCTCGTCGACGGGCTCGCCCATGACGTTCCAAATGCGACCAAGCGTTTCGGGGCCGACGGGCATCATGATCGGATGGCCCGTATCGGTCACCTCGACGCCGCGGACGAGACCGTCCGTCGAGCTCATAGCCACCGAACGGACAAGGTTGCCCGGCAGGTGGGTTTCGACCTCGAGGACGAGATGGATCTCGCCCGCCGGGGTCTTCGCATCAACCGTCAGCGCGTTGTAAATCGCCGGCAGCTGATCGGGAGGAAATTCGACGTCAACAACAGGGCCGACGATACGCACGATGCGTCCGGTAGCGCCTTTGCTGGCTTCGATCTCCTCCTTAGTAAACATGTGTTCAGCCATTTAATCCTCCAAAGCCGCTGCGCCACCGACGATTTCCGAAATCTCGGTCGTGATAGCGCCCTGGCGTACGCGGTTATACAGTCTGGTCAACGTTTCGACCATTTCGGTAGCGTTTTCCGTCGCCGACATCATGGCGTTGCGACGCGCGCCCTGCTCGGCAGCAGCCGAGTCGATAAGCGCATGGTAGAGCGTCGTGCGCACGTAAGCCGGCAGAAGCTGGTCGAGAACGGCCTCGGCGCTCGGCTCGAAGATCACGTCGCCCTCGGGCTTCGCTTCACTGTCGGCCGCTACGCCGTCGTCAGCCAGTTCGGCCTTGAGCTTCTCCGTGTCGACGGGCAGCACGAGCTCCTGGCGAAGCTGCTGCTCGGCAGCGTTCTTCGCGTGGTTGTACACGACGATAACCTCGTCGATGTCACCGTTCACGTAGCCGTCGATGGCGAAAGTGGCAACCGAAGCAGCCTCTTCCACCGTAGGATCGGCGGACAGATCCGCGAACGAAAGCACCGGCTGCACCTTGCGGTAGGTGTAGTACCCGACGGCCTTCTTGCCGCAGGCGACGACCTCGACGGTCGCGCCCGCCGCCTGCTTGTCCTTCATGAGGCGATCGACGTGCCGCAGCACATTGCTGTTGAAGCCGCCGGCCAGACCGCGGTCGGACACGACGACCACTACGAGCACGTTCTTGACCTCGTCGTGCTTGCGCAGCAGCGCGTTTTCAGAGCCACCTACACGCTTGGCAACGTTGGCCAACATTTCGACCATGGAGTCAGCGTAAGGCGTGGAAGCCGCGACGCGCTCTCCGGCGCGACGGATCTTCGCAGCCGCCACCATCTCCATGGTGCGCGTGATCTGCTTCGTCGAGGAGACGGAGCTGATACGCCGTTCTATGTCGTGAAGGTTGGGCATAGTCTACCTGCCTTAGGAAGCCGTGGGTGCGAACTGCAGCTTGAAAGCCTCGATCGCAGCGTTCAGGTCGGTTTCGATGGCATCGGTGAACTTCTGCTCCTTCTCGAGAGCCGTGACGATCTCCGCCTTGGAGGCGTGGATGTAGTCGAGCAGCTCGCCGCGGAAGCGGACGACGTCGCACACCGGGATGTCGTCAAGGTAGCCGCGCGCACCCGAGTAGATGGCGATGGCCTGGTCCATGACGGGCATCGGCACGTAACGACCCTGCTTCAAGAGCTCGGTCATGTGAGCACCGCGGTTCAGCTGGTCCAGCGTGGCCTTGTCCAGGTCGCTGCCGAACTGCGTGAACGCCTGAAGCTCGCGATAGGCGGCCAGGTCGAGACGCAGCGTACCGGCAACCTGCTTCATAGCCTTGACCTGCGCGGAGCCACCAACGCGCGACACGGAAATGCCGACGTTGACAGCGGGGCGCTGGCCCTGGAAGAACAGGTCGGTGGACAGGAAGATCTGACCGTCGGTGATGGAGATGACGTTGGTCGGGATGTAGGCGGACACGTCGCCAGCCTGCGTCTCGATCACGGGCAGAGCCGTGAGGGAGCCCGCGCCGTACTCGTCGGACATCTTGACCGCGCGCTCGAGCAAGCGAGAGTGCAGGTAGAAGATGTCGCCCGGGTACGCCTCGCGTCCCGGCGGGCGGCGCAGCGTCAGCGACATCTGACGATAAGCCACAGCCTGCTTGGACAGGTCGTCGTAGATGCACAGCACGTGACGGCCCGGGTTGTCGGCGGAAGCCGGCTTGCCGTCCTCGCCGTTGTACATGAAGTACTCGCCGATGGCGGCACCCGCCATGGGGGCGATGTACTGCAGCGGAGCGGAGTCGGAAGCCGAGGCGTTCACGATGATCGTGTACTCCATGGCGCCGTGGCGCTCCAGCGTCTCCACCAGGCCGGCGACCGTGGACGCCTTCTGGCCGATAGCGACGTAGATGCAGATCATGTCCTTGCCCTTTTGGTTGATGATGGCATCAACCGCAATGGCCGTCTTGCCGGTCTGGCGGTCGCCGATGATCAGCTCGCGCTGGCCGCGGCCAACGGGGATCATCGAGTCGATAGCCAGGATACCGGTCTGCATCGGCTCCTCAACGGGCTGGCGCTGAATAACGCCGGGGGCCTTGAACTCGACCGGGCGCATGCCGTCGGCCTTGATGGGGCCCTTGCCGTCGATAGGCATGCCGAGCGGGTTCACCACGCGGCCGAGCATACCCTTGCCCGACGGGATCTCCACGATACGACCGGTGGTCTTGACCTGGTCGTTTTCCTTGATTGCGGTGACGTCACCAAGCAGCACGGCGCCGACTTCGTCCTCTTCGAGGTTCTGAGCCATACCGTACACGGTCTGGCCGTTGGAACCCACGAATTCGAGGAGCTCGCCCGCCATGGCGTCTTTCAGGCCGTCGACGCGCGCGATGCCGTCGCCCACCTGGATGACGGTACCCACCTCGCGAGATTCGACGCTCGTGTTCAACGCATCAAGCTGCTTGCGCAGTGCATCGTCAATAGACTGTGCGGTGATTTCAGTCACTAGCATTCACCTCCATCTGTTGATAGTTTGAGCACGTTGCGAGCGCTTTCCAACTGCGACTTGACGCTGGCGTCGATTCGCTTGCCGTTTGCACTCATCAATATGCCGCCGAGCAGAGACGGGTCGATGTGCTCTCGCAGCACCACGTTCGTCCCCAGGTCGGCTTGCGTTTTCTTTACAATGACCTCGCGCAGATGATCGTCCAGTTCGACGACGGTCGTGACGTCGACGACGGAGACGTTCAACTTGCGTTCGAGCGCCTCTCCATAGCTAACCCATACGCGCGACAGCAACGCGAAGTCCCCGCGCTCTGCCATAACGGCCAGAACATCGACGAGGACGGGATTCGCCTGCGCAAACACCCTGCGCGCAAGCTCATTCCTCTGCTCGGGCGTATAGGAGCTGTCCTCCAAGGCATCGGAGAGATCCATGTTCGAACGCACGATACGAACAATGCGCTCAGCTTGGTCGCGAACTTCCAGGACGGCGTCTTGGCCGCCTGCAACGTACGCGCCCTCCAAGAGGACCGACGCATACGTCGCGACCTTTTCCCTTTGAACATGGCGGTTAGTTGGCATTGAAACTGCCCGCCTCGTTCACGTAGCGCTCGATGATCTTACGATGCTCGTCGTCGCCCAGATCCTCGCCGATCAGGCGGGACGCAACGGCAACGGACAGATCGGCGACCGAACCCTGAAGCTCGGAGATAGCGGCCTTCTTGTCAGCCTCGATGGCGGCATGCGCCTTCTCGATCATGACGGTGGCCTCGGACTGCGCCTTGGCGGTGATGTCCGCCTTCACAGCCTCGCCGGTCTTCTTCGCGTCGGCAACGATCTGAGCAGCCTGGCTCTTCGCATCTTCCAGCTGGGACTTGTACTCTTCCAGCACGCGTTCGCTCTCGATGCGCGCCTGCTCAGACTTCTCAAGGGACTCCTTGATGGTCTGCTCGCGCTTCTCGAGCATGTCGTTGAACTTCGGCCAGCCGAACTTGGCAAGCACGAACCACAGCACCAGGAAGGCGATGAGCATCGGGACGAATTCCACCATGTTCGGCAGAATCGCGCTGATACCCGCAGCGCTCTCCCCTTCGCTGGCGAACGCGAGCGCAGGGAAAGCAAACGTCATGCTGCCCGCGGCGAGCACGGCAGAACCCGAAAGGGCCGTTGCTTTTTTCGCTCTAACTTTCACTACGTAACCTCCTTTGAGCCCGTATCCGGCTATTGGTTCCGAATAAGGCCTGGTTACATGATGAAGGCGACAACAAGGCCGATGAGGGCAAGAGCCTCGGCGAGAGCTGCACCGATGATGAAGTTCGTAAACATACGACCCTGCAGTTCGGGCTGGCGAGCGGTCGCAACGCAGCAGCCGTAGCAGGCGATGCCGATACCGATGCCAGGGCCGATGGCGCCAAGGCCGTAGCCGACGACTTTAAGAGCCGAGAGTACGAGAGCGATTTCCACTTGGTTCCTCCTTTTACACGGTTTCGAGACCTCCCCGAAACCTCCTGCTTTATTCCCTAGCCGGCCATCCGGGCCGACCAAGTAACCGAATGAGAACGCCGCGCGAACGGGCGGCTTGCGGGCCTAGTGCTCGCTCGTTGCCAGGCTGATGTACACGGCCGACAGCGTGGTGAACACGTACGCCTGCAGAAACGCAACCAGAACCTCGAGCGCGTACATAGCGATGAGCAGCGCCATCCAGCCGACCGGCGGCAAGAAGAACAGGAAGTCGCCCTGCAAGCCGGCGCTGATGAACACGCTCGTAGCCAGCGCGAAGATGCCCAGAACCATGTGACCGGCGAACATGTTGCCGTAGAGTCGCACAGCCAGCGTGAGCACGCGCAGCACGAGGGAGATGAACTCGAAGAACCAGATGACCGGGACCATGACCTTCGGCAGACCGGACGGCGCGATGGACTTGATGTAGCCCCAGCCGCCATGAGCCTTGATGCCCCAGTAGTTGAAGTACACGAACGAAATGGCGGCCAGCGCCCACGTGATGCTGATCGATCCGGTAGCGGCCTTCGATCCCGGGATAAGGCCCACGAAGTTGCAGATCAAGATGAAGAAGAACATCGTAGCCAGGAACGGCAGGTGCTTCTTGTAGCCATGACCGATAGCGCCCTCGCCCATATCCTTCTTCACGAACTCGTAGCCGTACTCGACCATGTTGGCGAACTTGCTCTTGGGAACCAGCGTGAGACGCCTTCCCACCGTCAGCACCACCACCAGGGTGATGATGAAGCACAGGATCATGTACAGGGTGTACTGCGTCACTCCCCCGAACACGAACGTCGAGTCGAACGAGTGCTGAAGGTGGACAGCATCCTGCGCAAGGATTTCAAGTGGATTCACGTAACTAACCTTTCCGTTCTACTTCCGGACCAACTTCACCACACCGAAGCCGATAGCTGCGACGCTCAGCGCCAGCACCTCGGCCAAAGCAAACGAAAGCACAAGCTCGCGAGCGAATACGATGCAGGCCATGACGGTGGCGAACAAGATGAGGAACGAAGCGAATACACTGAGCAGCAGAATGCCCATGTGCCCCAAATTACTGGTTTTGGTGACCCGCTTTGTCATACGAAGTCCGAAGATCAAAGGCAAAAAGCCCGCGATTCCCGACAACGCCCCCAGAACAATCGCTCCTACCATAACCCGCTTTCCCACTCACGCGCACGCTTGCGCATCCTACCAATTAAAACCGCTATGCATGATAACGGAATTTCCTGCTCCTCTTACGATAAGGTAACAGAAACCTACAATTTTTTGGTGAGCGGAAGCATAAACCGGCTAAAAAAATGCATAAATCAAGCGTCAGCGGTAGGCGAAACTGAATATTCTTCAGACGCAGATGAGGAGGATCCCCGACAGCTCAAGCCGCCGGGGATCTTTTAGCCTTCGAAAATGCGAAGCTGCATGCCCGCCTCTTCGAGCATGGACATGGCCAGCTCGTCGGGATACGGATTCTGGTACACGATCTCTTCGATGCCCGCGTTGATGAGCATTTTCGCGCACACCACGCACGGCTGCGTGGTGATGTAGATGGATGCGCCCGTGATGTTGATGCCGTAGCGAGCAGCCTGGATGATGGCGTTCTGCTCGGCATGCAGGCCACGGCAGATCTCGTGGCGCTGCCCGCTGGGAACGCCGAGCTGCTGGCGCAGGCATCCGGTTTCCGCGCAATGGCGCATGCCGGTGGGGACCCCGTTGTATCCCGTGGCCAGGATGCGGCGATCCTTCACGATGACGGCCCCCACCCCGCGACGCAGGCACGTGGTGCGGGTTGCCACCTCGTTGGCAAGCTTCATGAAGTACTCGTCCCAGCTGGGACGATGATCGAGCGGCTCGGTCATGGTTTTCATCCTTCCTGGTCCAGCAAAGTCAGCGAGAAGCGTCGAGGTGTCCGAGATCGCCCCGTTTTGCGGCCGAGCGTGCTTTTGCACGTGAGGGTAAGCGAAAAAGGGGCGAGGTCGGGCGCATCGGCGCTTCGCAGCGTCGAGCAGTTCCGCCGTCCGGCAGGACGGCGGAACGTTACTTGGTGCCGAAGATGCGGTCGCCCGCGTCTCCAAGACCCGGAACGATGTACGCCGCCTCGTTGAGCTCGGCGTCGACGGCGCACGTGAACACATGCACGTCGTCGTCGGCTGCAAGCAGGCACTCGATGCCGACCGGCGCGGCCACGATGACCATGACCTTGATGGTGCCGGTCACGCCGATGGAGCGCAGGTACTCCACCGCCGCCGCGGCCGACCCGCCCGTGGCCAGCATGGGATCGACCACGATGACGTTGCGCTCGGCGATATCCTCCGGCAGCTTCGCGTAATACGCCACCGGCTTGTGGGTCTCCTCGTTGCGGTACATGCCCAAATGCCCCACGCGGGCAGCGGGAACCAGGTCGAGCACGCCGTCGACCATGCCAAGGCCGGCGCGCAGGATGGGAACGATCGCAAGCTTCTTGCCGCTGATAGCATGGCAGGTGGCCGTGCAGATGGGCGTCTCCACCTCCACCTCCGAAAGCGGGAGGTCGCGCGTAGCTTCGTACCCCTCGAACAGGGCCAGCTCCTTGACCAGTTCGCGGAACTGCTTGGACGACGTTTCCTTGTCGCGCAGGATGGACAGCTTATGCTGCACCATCGGATGGTCCACGATGGTGACGCGTTCGTATTCTTTCGCCATGGGTACGTGCTCCTAGTAGGTAAGTTCCGGGTACAGCGGGTGGGCGGCCAGCATGGCCTCCACCTTCGTGCGAATGTCGGCGAGCTTGCCCCCGTCGCCCGCGTTGAACACGGTTGCGGCGATAAGCTGGCCCACCTGATAGAAATCGTCGGCGGTGAAGCCGCGCGTGGTGGCCGCAGCGCTGCCCACGCGGATGCCGCTCGTGACGAAGGGGCTGCGCGGCTCGTTGGGGATGGAGTTCTTGTTCACCGTCAAGCCCACGCCTTCGAGCAGCTTCTCGGCGTCCTTGCCCGTGACGTCGGCCGCGGTCAGATCGACCAGGCACAGATGGTTGTCGGTGCCGCCGGACACCAGGCGCAAGCCGCCGTCCATCATGCCCTGGCCGAGCACGCGCGCGTTCTCCACCACCTGGTCGATGTACGCGGCGAACGAAGGGGCCAGCGCCTCGCCGAAGGCCACGGCCTTGCCGGCGATCACGTGCATGAGCGGACCGCCCTGCGCACCGGGGAACACGGCGCTGTTGATCTTTTTGTACAGCTCTTCGTCGTTGGTCAGGATGAAGCCGCCGCGCGGGCCGCGCAGCGTCTTGTGGCTGGTGGAGGTCACGATGTCGGCATGAGGCACGGGGCTGGGATGCGCGCCCGTGGCAACCAGGCCGGCGATGTGGGCCATGTCCACCATGAAATACGCCCCCACCTCGTGGGCGATGGCGGCCATGCGCTCGAAATCGATGACGCGCGGGTAGGCGCTCGCGCCGCCGACGATCACCTGGGGACGGCACTCCTTGGCCCTGGCCTCAAGGGCGTCATAGTCGATGGTCTCGGTTTCGGAATCGACGCCGTACGCCTCCACGTGGTACAGGCGACCCGAGAAGTTCACCGGGCTGCCGTGCGTAAGGTGGCCGCCCTGGTCCAAGCTCATGCCCAGGATGGTGTCGCCCGGCTTGATGATGGAGAAGTACGCGGCAAGGTTCGCGTTGGCGCCGGAATGGGGCTGGACGTTGGCGAACCGACAGCCGAACAACTCGCAGGCGCGGTCGCGCGCCAGGTCCTCGACGATGTCGACCTTCTCGCAGCCGCCGTAGTAGCGCTTGCGCGGGTAGCCTTCGGCGTACTTGTTCGTGAGCACGCTGCCCACGGCCTCCATAACGGCAGGAGACGTGAAGTTCTCCGACGCAATGAGCTCCACGGAATCGCGTTCGCGGGCAAGCTCTTGACGGAGCGCGTCCGCAACGACGGGATCGGTTTGGGATACGTAGGAAAGAGCCATGGTATTCCTTTCGCTGGGCTGTTTCGGGGCTATGCTAGCACAACGGGCGTGCGTAAGATCCAGCCAAGCTAGCCGATCTCGAGAGCGGCGATCTTTTCCACGCGACCCGCATGGCGCCCGCCGCCGAACGCGGTGGACAGGAACGCGTCGAGGATCGCCTGGTTGACGCCCGGCTCGACGAAGCGGCCGGACAGCGTGATGACGTTCGCATCGTTGTGCTCGCGGCACAGCGCGGCGAACTCGGGGGACACGATGTTGGCGGCTCGGACGCCCGCCACCTTGTTCGCGGCGACGGCCATGCCGATGCCGGTTCCGCATACGAGCACGCCGCGCTCGGCCAAGCCGCCGACGACGTCATGCGCGACGAGCGCCGCGTAATCGGGATAGTCGACGCGGTCGTCGGTGTCGGGGCCGCGGTCGACGACGTCATGGCCCTGCGAGGCCAGGTAGTCCACGAGCTGCTGCTTCTGCTCGAATCCCGCGTGATCGCTTGCGATGCTGATCTTCATGTAGTAAGCCCTTTCGTTAATCCATCATCGTGCGGCGGACGGCCTTGGCCCAGCCCTCCAGCAAAACCGCATGGCGCGCATCCTCGATGCACGGCTCGTAGCGCTTGTCGGACGCGCGCAAGCCGCGCAGCTCTTCAGTTCCGCTCCAGAATCCGACGGCCAAGCCGGCCAGGTAAGCCGCGCCCAACGCCGTCGTCTCCGCATTCTGCGGTCGACGCAGCGGCGTGCGCAACACATCGGACTGGAATTGCATGAGAAAATCGTTCGCAGAGGCCCCGCCGTCCACGTTGAGCACGGAAAGGGGCACGCCCGCGTCGGCCTCCATGGCCACCGCAAGATCGTGCACCTGATAGGCCAGGGATTCGAGCGCGGCACGCACGAAATGGGCCCGCGTGGTTCCGCGCGTAAGCCCGTACACGGCCCCGCGCGCATCGGCGTCCCAGTACGGAGCGCCCAGCCCGGTGAAGGCGGGCACGATGTAGACGCCGCCCGTGCTGTCGACGCTGCGCGCCAAAGCCGCGGTCTCCCCCACGCTCTCGATCAGCCCCAGCTCGTCGCGCAGCCACTGCATGAGCGCGCCCGCCATGAACACGCTGCCTTCGAGCGCGTACTCGGGGCCCGGCGCTCCGGGCGCGGACGCTGCAACCGTGGTGATCAGGTTGTGCGAGGACGCGCACGCTTCGCCGCCCGTGTGCATGAGCAGAAAGCACCCGGTGCCGTACGTGTTCTTCGCCTGGCCGGGCTCGAAGCAGCACTGGCCGAAGAGCGCCGCCTGCTGGTCGCCCGCTACGCCGCAGATGGGGATGCCCGGAGCAATGCCGGCGTTGGCCGTGCGGCCGAAGTCGCCCGAAGAGGGACGAACCTCGGGAAGCATCGAGGCCGGCACGTCGAACAGGTCGAGCAGCCAGGGATCCCAGCGCATCTCGTGGATGTCGAAGAGCATGGTGCGGCTGGCGTTCGTCACGTCGGTGGCGTGAACCCGCCCCTGCGTCAGCACCCAGATAAGCCAGCTGTCCACCGTGCCGAAAGCAAGCTTGCCGGCCCGGGCGTCCTCGCGGGCGCCGGGCACGTTGTCCAAGATCCATTTCACCTTGCTTGCAGAGAAGTACGCATCGGGAACCAGGCCGGTCTTGCGCGTGATCTCGCGCGCAACCTCGGCGTCGGCGCACAGCTCGTCGATGATGGGGGCTGTGCGGCGGCATTGCCACACGATGGCGTTGAACACCGGCTCTCCCGTTTCGCGATTCCACACCACCGTGGTTTCTCGCTGGTTCGTGATCCCGATGCAGGCGATGTCGCCTGGACCCAAGTTGTTCGACACGAGCAGTTCGGTGAACGCCCCCAGCTGCGACGACAGAATATCCCGCGGATCGTGCTCCACCCAACCAGGCTGCGGGTACAACTGGGGAAACGAGTTCTGCACCGCATCGACGACGGCGCCCTGCCCGTCGATGAGCATAGCGCGCGACGAGGTGGTTCCCTGATCGAGCGCTACGACGTAGGTTGATCGCATGCGTGCTCCTCCATCCAATCGGCTACTTCGGCATAAACCTGCGCCCGACCGGGCTCGTTCAGTATCTCGTGGCGCATGCCCTCGTACAACGTCGCCGTCACGTCCTCGACGCCCGCGCGGCGCAGCAGGTCGGCGGCCGCCTGCACGCCCTTGCCGCACGCGCCCACCGGGTCTTGCGCGCCAGCGACGAACAGCACGGGCAGATCTTTCGGAACCTTCGACGCACAGGCCATGGTGACCACCTCGCCCGTGAGGTCGGTGAGCGTGGCGTAGGCGCCGACCGAGAACATGGCGCCGCACAGCTCGTCCGCCAGGAAGGCGTCGACGACGGCGGGATCGGTGGACAGCCAGTCGTAAGGCGTGCGGGGGTTGCGGATCTTCTTGGCGAAGCCGCCCGCCCCCATGCCGTCGAGAAACGCGCTGCGATACTGCGGCCCCTTCGACCGCGCGATCAGCCGGGCCAAAGCGTTGCCGGCTTTCGAGAGAAGGTACGGCTGCTGGCCGGTGCCGCACAGCACGGCGGCCGCCACGCCTTCGCCATGGCGCGCCAGGTAGGCGCGGGCGATGAAGCTGCCCATGGAATGCCCGAACAGGATGTAGGGCGTTTGACGGGAGTAGCGCGCGGTGACGGTTTTGCGCAGCTCGTGCACGTCCTCGATCAGGATTTCCTTGCCGTCGACGGGCATGTGCCCCAGGCTTTCCGCATCGGGAGCGCTTTTGCCGTGCCCGATGTGGTCGGCGGCGCACACCACGTAGCCGCGGCTTACCAGGTAGCGCGCGAACTCGTCGTAGCGCTCCACGTGCTCGGCCATGCCGTGCACGATCTGCACGATGCCGCGCGGAGAGGAGACGACGCGCGCGCTTCCCCTTGTTTCGGAAGCTTTCCAGACCAGGCCCTTGATGGTGGACGTTTCGTCGTTCGAAAGAAAGCCCACGGGCGTGACGGTCGTTTCGATTCCCATGCTGTATCCCCTCCCCAGGAGTTTCCTCCATTATACCCATCCTGCAACAAGAAGGGTGAAGACCGGGTTTCGCGCGGGCGGAAACGAGGACCGAAGCGCACGAGGCGCAAGGTTGCAGACATGCCCGGATTAAAGAAGGCTCCGAACGTCCTTGGCGGTGACGGCTCCTTCGCGCACCACGACGGGCAGATCGCGCGTGCAGTCGAGGACGGTCGAGGCAAGGCCGCTTTTGTCGGCGTCGCTCTCGTCCGCCACGATCACGCGCACGCGCGCGGCCAAGGCAGGGTCGATAGCTTCGTACGAGCACGGCGACGCGCAACCCGACAGATTCGCGGACGTAGTGGCAAGAGGGCATCCGACCTGAGCGATGAGTTCGAGCGCAACCGAGTTGTCGGGCATGCGCAAGCCGATGGTCCCCTCGGCGGATTGGAACGCTTCGGGGACGCACTCGGCCGCCTTCACGATCAGGGTAAGCGGGCCCGGCCAATACATTCGCGCGAGCGTACGGGCTAGATCGGGAACGCCTTCGCCGTACCGGTCGAGGTCGTCCGCACCGCCGACCAGCCATGCGATGGGCTTGCCGCGATCGCGCTCCTTCAAACGGTAGAGCACCTCCGGCGTGCGCGCCGCATCAACGGCAACGCCCAGCCCGTACACCGTGTCCGTGGGAAAGACGATCGCGTCTGCGCGCCGCAACGCTGCAACCGCATCGTCGAAAGAGCCAGTTCCTCGAGCCATGGAAACACTTCCTTGCTGTTCAGGGTGAAGCCGCCGCTTAGGGAAGCTTGCATTGTATCACGATGGACGAGATGTGCTGAAACCAGCGTCCACCAGGGCGTATTTGCGCTTGATGCGCTCAAGCTTCTTGCGCCAGGGCGCATAGAGCGCCAGCAGAAACACAACCGTGGCAACGCCGTGCGTGACGTCAAAGGGAAGCGCAGCGGCGAAAGCGACCGCCACGGCGGGAAGCGTCACGGGATGGACGAAGCCCACAACGTACCAGCTGTTGAGGATGAGCCCGTACGCCAAAGAGGAAACGAACCCGTAGGCGCACAGCACGGCCGTCCGATCGAGCCAGCCCCGATCGGCCAGCACGCCGGCCACGTACCCGACCAGGCCCCACGCGTACATCTGCCACGGCGTCCACGGTCCTTGCCCGAAGAAGAAGTTGGACACGAGCGCAGCCAGCGCGCCTACCAGAAAGCCGCTGCGCCGACCGAACACGGCCCCTGCAAGGATGCAAATGGCCGAAACCGGCTTGAAGTCGGGGACGGGCGCGAACAGGATGCGGCCCGCAGCCGCCAGCGCAGCCAGCACTACCGTGGGCATGACCTGGCGAAGCGGCGGACGAGACGTCTCGAACCCCGCGAAGAACACCGCGACCGCAACGCAGGCGACCGCAACCGTCAAAAGCGCCCCCTGCTCGATGCCGAAATATGCGCACGCGGCGAGCGCGCAGGGAACGGCGACCAGGGCCGGAACCTCGAGCGCCGCCAACACCCGATGCGCCTTCCCTTTCGAAGCGCTCATCGCGACCCTCCTTCGTACAGGCGCGCGAACGCGTCCTCGGAAGGTCGGTAGAATAGGTTCCCCTCGAAAAACGAACCGGCAGGCTCCGTGCAGGCATCCTCGCCGTCGAACAGCATGGTGACCTCGTCGGCAACAAGGGCCGCAAAGGTCAGATCGTGCGTGGCCATAAGCACCGTCGCGCCCACTCGAACCCGATCGAGCAGCGCCTCAGCCACCGCGGCCTTCGACGGCGCGTCAAGGCCCTTCGTGGGCTCGTCGAGCAGCAGCAAGTCGGGATCGGTCAGCAAAAGCTTGGCCAGCGCAAGCTTTTGCTGCTGCCCGCCCGACAGGTCGTACGGATGGCTTGCCGCGCAGGACGTCAGCCCGAACCGCTCGAGCGCGGCGGACACGTCGCCGTCGGAGAATCCGCACGAACCTTGCCACTCCCGCAGCTCTTCGTCCACGCTGTCGCACGCGAACAGGGATTTCGGATCCTGCGGAAGAAGCGCCTGACGGGACGACAGGCGGTTGATCACGCTGCCCCGTTCGGGCTTCAGCACGCCGGCGACCAGGCGCAGCAGCGTCGACTTCCCGCTGCCGTTCCCCCCCACCAGCGCATGCACGCGCCCCGGGCGCACGTTCAAGTCCATGCCGCGCAGCACCCAATCGGCGTCGCGCCCGTAGCGGCAGCGCACGTCGTTCAGCGCCACGGCAGAATCGGCCGCGCGCGCTGGGCGCCCCGCTTCGACGGCGCGTCCAGCACCCGGAAGGCGAAGCGGCCGCGCCGCGAAACGATCGAGCGAAACCTCCTCTATCCGGCCGTCGCGTAGCTCCACGGCATCGGTGGCGTACGAGGCCATGGATTCAGGCGCATGCGTGGCAACCACCACCGTGATTCCCAACTCGCGGTTCACGCGGAAAAGCGCGTGCAGGAAGTTCTTCTCCGCCACCGGGTCAAGCTGGGCCGTCGGCTCGTCGAGCAGCAGCAGCCGGGGCTGCATGGCAAGGACGCTGGCCAGCGTGAGCATCTGCTTCTGGCCTCCCGAAAGCTCGGACACCTGACGCCGGAACCACGGCTCGATGCCGAAGAAATGCGCGACCTCGGCCACGCGACGGCGCATCTGGTCCTGCGAAACGCCCAAGTTTTCCAGCCCGAAGGCAAGCTCGTGCCACACGGCGTCGCACACGATCTGGTTCTCGGGGCTTTGGGCAACGTAGCCCACGCGCGAAGCCGCCGCGAACGCGTCCATGTCCTCGACGGG
>NZ_DBFOSR010000056.1:0-16441 GCF_048427265.1 Paraeggerthella sp. | reverse complement strand
GGCGGAATCGACGCTGCGGGAGGTGAGCCAAGCGATCGGCTGCGCCATCGACCCGCGCGTGCATCCCGTCGTCGAAGCACTCGACGACGACGAGGGGCGCCGCTACGTGCGGGTGGACTTTTCCGGAAGCGACGCTCCTTACGCCTGCAAGGGCGCCTACCGCATCCGCGTCGCGGACGAGGACGTACTCATGGCACCGGCAGAGGTGCGCCGCATGGCGGTCGAGGCCGAAGATCGGATCAACCCTTGGGATTCGCGGCTTTCGCAGCGCAACGTCGCCGACGCCAGCGAGAAAGAGCTGCGCGCCTACATCGAGCGCGGCAACGCGTGCGGCCGCATCAGCTTCGCGTACGAAGGCGTGGAGAGCACGCTCACGCGTTTGGGGCTCATACGGGAAGGACGGCTCACCAACGCAGCCGAGGTGCTGTTCTGCGAATCCTTCTACCCCATGCTCAAGATGGCCATCTTCGCCAACCACCAGAGAGTCGACATCCTGGACATCCAGCAGGAGCAAAGCACCTTGTTCGAGCTGGCGCGCAAAGCCGAGTTCTACGTGCTCAGCAGCATCAGGAGAAGAGCCGTGTTCACCGGCAAGATCGAGCGTGACGAGATACCGGAGCTTCCCATGGACGCCGTGCGCGAGGCCATCCTCAACGCGTTCGCACACCGCTCGTACCGCTCCGATCTGGCAATCCAAGTGGAAGTTTACCCTGACAGCGTCGAGATCTTCAGCCCCGGCTGGTTTCCGCACGGCAAAACCCCGGAAGCTCACCTGTCGGGCGAGGACAAGTCGTCCACCAGCAGGAACAAGCTCATCGCCAAGGCGCTGTTCCTATCCAAGGAGATCGAGTCCTTCGGCACGGGCCTCCCCCGCATTAAAAAACTCTGCGATGCCGAGGGCATCGAACTCGAGTACCAGAAGGACATGAACGGCACCACCGTGGTCTTCCACCGCAATGATCCGTTCGCGGCGATGTCCGAACGGGAAACGCAGGCAACAACCGCCCCGAAACCCGACTGGACGCTTTCCCGGGCAGCGCTAGACGTCTTCCGTACGGTCAAAGCCGAATCCGATTTGACCGTGGCGCAAATTTCTGAGCGAACACACAGGTCGATCCGAACAGTCGAGCGTTCGCTCAAAGAGCTTCGAGACGCGGGGCTCATTACCCGAAAAGGCTCGAACAAAACCGGCAGCTGGATGGTTTTAAGCGGTGCAGATGACGGAATAAATCCTTCACAAAGCCTGACAAAAGGGACCTGAAGATAAATGGCGGGATAAATGGCGGGATAAAAACGAACTTCGATAGCGCAGACGCGAACGGGGCGTTGGCGACGCACGCAGATACCCGTCCTTCATCGTATTTGCGTTGACCACAGGCAGCATGAAGCTACAAGATGCACTCAATATACTGCTGGATCGGGACGCTCGCGGGCGCTACGTGTTCCGCAAGCGCGACCTTGCCATCGTGCTGGACGAATCGGGTCGCACACTCGACCAGACGTTCGAGAGCTTCGAGAGCGCCCTTTCGCTCTACGGCGAGATCTCGCAGATCCCGTCGACCGGCTCGCTCTCATGATCACCGGCCGCAGCGGCGAGTACCGGACGCCCTACGGCGTCATCGAGTTCACCCATACGAAGCAGTCCGTCGAGCGCATCCTGCCGTAGCTCGTCAAGCGCGAGGGCCATGCGCTGTCGCTGGCCTCGAAGCGACTCGCCTACGATAACCTGCGCTCGACCCGCCGCACCCTCGACCTCGTCGACGAAGGAAAGCCGCATGCCCAAAATTGACTTCAACGCCTACGTCGCGCAGCTCGCGCGCGAACGGTCGGCAGGCCATGACTCCCGTCATCGAGAAGGAGCTTCTACACTACGAGATCCTACGCGCCCTGGAGTAGGGCGGCTTGCTGGCGAGCCTCGCGTTCCAAGGCGGCACGCGCCCGCGCCTCTGCTACGTCACGACGCGCTAACCGAAAACGTGCGGGAGCTTTACACATGTTGCAAGGCGCAGAAACAGGACGCTCCCTCAAGACGCGAAAGCGCGTTTCTGGCTCCCGATATCGTGTCACAGGTCCTCATTTGCGCCCACATTTCGCACGCGCCCCTACCCAAACCAAGGTCGGCGCGAGCGGGCCGACGACCACGCTCGCGCGCCCAAATGCACGATTCTTCCCGAAATGTTGCGTGCGAGCACATACCGAGGCCCGCGCACCGACGGCAAGCATTTACGACCAGGCAAAACGCACAATCGCATCGAAGACATCCCCTTAGTAGGCCCTTTGAACGCAACATTGGGGGAAGAATCGTGCAAAAACAGGATGCCCGCTGCCAACGCGGGCAGCAGCCACCGAGCCGAGCGCGCGCGGCATCAGCCGTCCAGCCACGACGACGCCTTCTTCCGTCGCAAGGCTAATAAACCGTTGGGCAACAGGCGCGAAGCCCGCTCGTGCGCATTTCGCAAACCTCGTATCGTGGGAACGCGCCCTGCAGCAGCTCAAAACTCGGAGCCTGCAGGGCGCTCTGCGGTAGAATGGCACTCCATGAAACCGCAACAGCTTACTCGGCGAAAGGCAGCACACGTGAAGGACTTTTTTCAGCGCATAGCATTGAAGACCGCTCGATGGATGCAAGGGCGCTACGGGCTTGACGGATTGTCGAACGGCCTGATGGCGCTGGGCATCATCTCCATGCTGCTATCCGTGCTTCCCTACCTGGAAGCATTCTCATGGGTCGCGCTGATAAGCATGGCCTTGGCCCTGTTCCGCACCTGTTCCAAGAACTTCGCCCAACGACGCAAAGAAAACGCCGTGTACGAGCGCGTCATGGCCAAGCCGAAACGCGCGTACGCCCTTGCCAAGAAGAAGTGGGTCAACCGCAAAACCACGCTGTACTTCACCTGCAAGAACTGCGGCCAAGCCCTTTCGGTTCCGCGCGGAAAAGGCACCCTGCGCGTGGTCTGCCCGAAATGCAAGACGGAGATCACCAAGAAGTCGTAGCGATCGCGTTCGACGGAAAACGAACCGGCAAGGCGAAGATGCGAATGAAGCAGGGGGACGGAGGCGATGGCCCGTCCCCCTGTTTCATTGAAAAGAGCGACCCGACGATACGGGTCGCTCTTTGGCCGCTCGGCTCGATGCCCGGTGCGCACCGGATTTTCGCATCGAACCAAGCGGCTTCGCGGAAAAGGCGGAATTGCATTGCGGCAGCCTGAGCAAAGCGCAAGCCGCCGCAATCGATCAACTTACTTGCCGGCAGGCTCCTGCTGCGTGATGCAGTGGATGTTGCCGCCGCCGAAGACCACCTGGTCGGTCTTCACGCCCACGGCCTTGTACGCGCCCTCGCCCCAAGCCTCGTCGAACGCGGCCTGGATCTGCTGGACGGCCAGCGCGTCGTTCTCGTCGCCGTACTGCGGCACGATGACGCCGCCGTTGACGATGAGGAAGTTCATGTAGGACGCGATCAGCGGCTCGTCGGCAACGCGCGGCTCGGCGTTTTCGTCAATATCGATGGAGTCGCAGGAAGCCTGGTCCATGTACAGCGGCTTCACCGGCATGACGAGCTTCGTCACTTCAAGCTTGCGGCCCTTGGCATCCACGGCGTTGGACAGCGTCTCGTAAGCGGCGTGGCACTCGTTGTAGAACGGGTAGTCCGGATCGTCGGACCAGATGCACAGCATCTTGCCGGGGGCCACGAAGCACGCCACGTCGTCGATGTGGCCGTTCGTCTCCTCGGGGTCGATGCCGTCCTTCACCCAGATGACCTTCTCGACGCCCAGGTAGTTCTTCAGGCCCTCGTCCATGTACGCGCGCAGCTCTTCGGACCATGCCTCGTAGTCGGTCACGGATGCGTTGCGGCCGGGATCGAGCAGGCACATATCGGTGGTGACGACCGTGCCCTCGCCGTCCACGTGGATGGAGCCGCCCTCAAGGATGAGGCTTTCGGGACGGTAGCGACGGCACCCGCTCATCTCGGCCATCTTGAGCGCGATCTGCTCGTCTTTGTCCCACGGGAAGTACAGGCCGTTCTCGAAGCCGCCGTACGCGTTGAAGTGCCAATGCACGGCGCGCTTGTCGCCCTCGCCGTTGACCACCCAGGTGGCGCCGGTGTCGCGCACCCATGCGTCGTCGGTGGTCATCTCGATGACGGTGATGTTCTCATCGTCCTCGAACACGGCCTTGGCGTTGGCGTAGTCGACCTGGTTCACGCACATGGTGACGGGCTCGAACTCGGCGATGGCGCGCGCAACCGCCGCGTACTGCTTCTGAGCGGGCTTCGCGCCCCATGCCCACGTGTCGGTGCGGTGCGGCCATGCCATCCAAATGCGGGTCTGCGGCTCGAACTCGCCGGGCATGCGGTAGCCGTCGGCCTTCGGGGTGGACTGGGATTCGGTAATCGTCTTCATGATGCACACCTTTCTGTTTGGTTTGCAAATCCTGTTTCGTAGATTCTCCCACGGGCGGGACGTTCGAATCGCCCCGCCCGTCCAATCGAAATCGCAGCGTTTACGCTACTGGCTGAGCCTCGGAGTCTTTCTCCGCAGCGCTCTGCGAAGCCTCGCGCGCCTCTTCGGCGGCTTCCTCGGCCAAGCGCTCAGCAGCCAGTTCGGGCGTCAGGCCCTTGTACTCCTCCGTGCGGCCGCGCTTCGACCAGATGCGCACGACCTCGCCCAGCACGACGAACACCAGCACGCCAACCAGCATCGGGATCTTCGAAAGCTCTTCTTCCGAACCGTTCAACGGAACGATGGTGGCGATGATAGCCAGCACCAGCTCGATGGCGGGGACGGCCAGCATGACGTACATGAGCTTGCCCTTGAAGGGGAAGGTGAACACGCGCGGGCGGTTCGGATCGACCTTGCGCAGCTTCAGGAACGCGGTGAACATGGGGATGTAGCTGATCAGCAGGAACACGACGTTCATGGAGAACAGCATCCAGAAGATGCCCTCGGAGATAGCCGGAATCGGGATCAACTGCAGCATGAGGGCCAAGGACGCCACTACGCCGTTGATGATTGCCGCACCCGTAGGCATGCCGGTCTTCGCGCTCTCATGGGCGAACAGCTTGGGCATGTTGCCGTGCTTCGCCGCATAGTCGGCCACGAAGTTCACGCCGAAGGACCAGGAAGCCATGTTCGCGAACAGCGTGACCAGGAACACCACGCAGATCAGCATGAAGATGGGGGAAGCCTCGCCCACCATGGTCATGACCGCGTAGATCATGCCGAAGTCGGGATCGATCTGATCGGCCGGAATGGCAGCGCCGATGCCGAACGAGCAGAACAGGTAGATCGCAGCGATGGCCAGGCCGCCCAAGATGATGGCCTTGGGAATGTCGCGCGAGGGGTTCTTCATGGCGTCGGCGAAGGTGCAGATGACCTCGAAGCCCATGAAGTTGAACAGGATGATGGACAGGTACGTAAGCGCGTTGGTGTTGGTGAGGTCGGGAACGAACGTAGCCGGGGACATATCGCTGGCGAAGCCGTTGTTCATGGCGTACCAAATGCCCAGACCGCCGACCGACACCGCGATGAGCACTTTGAGGATGGCGCCGCCGTTGAGGATCCACGCGGAATCGGACACCTTCGAAAAGCTCATGAACACGACGATCCATACGAATGCCAGCTCGATGGCAAGCACCGGGCCCAGCTCGAACTCAACGCCGAACACCATGCCCAGAATATCGGGGAACAGCGTTGCCAAAGACGCGATCCACAGCGGGAAGTTAATCCAATAGTACCAGGCCACACGGCTGCCCCAGCGATCGCCGAACGCCTCGCGGATCCAGTCGTACAAGCCGCCGTCGGAATCGTACGTGGTTCCCAGTTCGGCCACCACCATGCCGTACGGAAGCAGGAACGTGATGATGAGGAAGATCCACCAGAAGAACTGCTGGTTGCCGATGGCGGCTGCGGGTGCTGCGGCCTCGGCAACGAACACGACGCAGATCACCGACAGGATCACGCTCATGAATGAAAACTTTTTAACTTTGTTGCTCATGCGTATCCCCCTTCCAGGGGTTCGGCTCCACCGAGCCGCGCCGGCTTGGCGACGCGGGCCCGGCCCGGTGGAGCGCTCGATCATGGTGAACGGGTTGCGCGCCTCGCGCCGCGCAACCCGCCAAGGTCTCTTTTGCTACTTGCTGATCTTCTCGAGCACCGCGTTCATGCGGGCCTCGGCGGCGTCGGCCACGGCCGCGTCCTCGACGGTCTTCGGGCACAGGTAGGCCAGGATGGCGCGGATGGAGTGCTTGCGGTTCTCGGCCTCGACCCAGCACAGCGAGCGCTCGGGGCTGTCCATGACCTCGTCGGTCACTTCCTCGCCGCGGGTGGCCGGCAGGCAGTGCATGAACTTGGAGTCCGGGCCGGCGAAGTCCATCATCTCCATGGTCACCTGGTACTTGGGGAAGAAGACGTCCATGTAGGACTCGCCGCCCTCCTCCTCGTCGTACAGGCCGTACCACACGTCGGTGTAGATGAAGTCGGCGCCCTTGATGCACTCGATGTCGTCGGAGACGGTGACGGTGCCGCCGGACGCCTTGCAGTTCTCCTCGGCGATGGCCATGATGTCGACGTCGGAGTCGACCACCAGGCCGCCGTCGGTGACCTGCTTGCCCTTGGGGCCGAAGTGCACGAAGTCCATGCCCATCTTCGAGGCGATGAACATGAGCGACACGCACACCTGGGTGGCGTCGCCGATGAAGGCCAGCTTGCAGTCCTCGATCCTCTTGCCCTCGGGCAGGTTCTCGATCATGGTCAGCAGGTCGCCGAGCTCTTGGGTGGGATGGTTGTAGTCGGACATGCCGTTGACGACGGGGGCGGCGCTGTTGGCGGCCAGGCCCACCACGTCGGGGTGGCGGTTCACGCGGGCCATGAGGATGTCGACGAGCGAGCCCATGACGCGCGCGGTGTCCTCGAGCGTCTCGTGGCCGCCCAGCTGGATGGTGCCCGGGCCGTAGAACTGCGCGTGGCCGCCCAGGTCGGTCATGGCCGTCTCGAAGGAGATGCGGGTGCGGGTGGACACCTGCTGGAAGATCATGCCGAGCGTCTTGTCCTTGAGCACCTGCGGGTAGCGCCCGCCCTCCTTGATCATGGTCTTCATGGAGCGCGCCAGCTCGATCATGTCGAGCAGCTCTTCCTTGGTGAAGTCGTTGGTGTCGATGTAGTCCTTCACGGCCATGCTGGTCCTCCTTATTGACTGCCGCGGCCGATGCCTTTTCCCGGCCGCTTCTCTTGGCGCCTACCATGCTGCCAAGATGGCTTCTTGTGAAGGAATAATGAAGATTATTTTTCGCACGCCTCTTCTATATCTCAAATAATCTTGGGTGTTTAATTGATTGATCAGGTGTTATAGTAAGCGTCGCCAATTGCCCTACAACCTCGCTACACCCTTCTAAACCTGCGAGGTAGAATTACCGAAAGCGGCACAGACACTTCGTCCATCGGAAAACGAGGGAGTATCGCCTTGGAGATCGCATTCTATTTCTATACGATTCTCATCATGCTCGTCTGCGTTGCCGCAGGGACGATTTCGCTTTCTGCATACTTCGTCTCCCGCAGGCGCAGCCATTTGTTCATGGTGGCGTTCTTCCTGTTCTACTTCCTTGATCTCGCGATCATCTTCCAAAACGAATACCTTGGGCAGAATACGGATTTCCCCCTGGACGCGTTCTACGCCATCGATCAACCGCTGCTCAGAATCTTGTTCGCAGCCGGCGTTATCGAATCGCTCTGGCTTGTCGCCTGTGACTTCGTGGATGAAAAAAGGCTCGCTTTGAGAATCGTTCCCGCTGTAGGATTCGTGATTTTGAGCGGCGCGATCGTCATCATCCTTCCCGAAGGACAATTCAAGCAGTGGCTGTTCTACAGCATGCGGCAAGTGTTTTTGATCTGGTGCCTTGCCTACCTGCTGCGCCGGTACTGGACTTCTACGAACGAGATAGAAAAAACGCGCATGAAGCGACAGGAGCCGCTGTTCCTGATCACGATAGCGCTGACCTTGGGCATCCTTGTGGAAGATACGTTCATGATGCTGGTCTGGAACCCCGAAGCGGTATCTGCAACCATGCTTCCCCTCTACATATCCGAGCGCAACTTCTGCGAGAACTTCCTTATGCTGGCCTTCGCGTTCTTCAGCTTGAAAGAGTCGGGGGAAACGCTTCGCATGCGGTTCAAGGAACCGCCGACATCCGAGAATCCCACCGTGCAAAGGCACATCGACGACCTGCTGCCCACGTTTTGCGAGCGGCACGGCCTGACGGCGCGCGAGCGCGAGATCTTGGCCCTTGTGCTGCAAGGCAAGGACAACCAGAACATTGCAAGCGAGCTGCAACTGGCGTTGGGAACCGTGAAGGCGCACGTGCACAACATCCTGAAGAAGACCGACCACGCGAGCCGCCAAGAGCTGGCGCGCGACTTCTGGAAGGAATAAAGCGGCGCCGCGCGGCCAACCTTCGAGCGTACGGGGGCGGCTCGACAAGCAAGCGCGGTCATGCGAGAATCAAGGGGCAACAGAGGAGCACGCACCGCTTCGGCGTTGTCGCAGCGTTGATACGTCACCGTCGCGACAACGCCGAAGCCTCGAAAGGATCTTGTCATGAACCCGTCCGGCCTTGTCACCATCGAACCTGATCAAACCGACCTTCTTGAAGAACTCGCGCGCATGCTGGGCACCTGCTTTCGCGAAGAGCTCTGGTACGTCACATGCTTGGACGCGCTTGATGCGGACGAAGACCGCAAGCTTGCCATCACTCAGGCATCGATCAGGTCGGACTTCATGACCACCGCGCCTTACGGCTGCGTGCACGCGCTGCCCGACCATGCCGGCGTGGCGAACGCCTTCCTGCGCAGCGATCTGGGCGATGCTGCATGGGCGGATCTTGAGGAGCGGTCCTGGAGCTTGGTGGAAACACAGCTGACGCCGGAAGAACAGGCCGTGCTGCTGCCGCGCGCCGAAGCCATGGAACCCCTGTCGGACACGAACTGGCCCTTCGCGCATGCCGCCTGCGACGAAGACTTCATCTACTTCGTGTCCATCGGCGTGGATCCCGCCCGTCGCGGCAGCGGGGCGTTCGGTCGTCTTATCAAGCCTATCCTGGCCTACGCCGACGCGCGCAACCTGCGCACGTACCTGGATTGCTACACCGATCGCCTGGAGCAGATCTACGGCCATTACGGTTTCATCACCGTCGAGCGCAAAACGGCACCCGGCTTCGACCTGGTCGAACGCTGCATGGTGCGTGATCCGCAACCCGTCGCGTAGGAGCCTTCCGTGCGCAGCAACGAACTTGCCAAGCTTGCAGGCGTGACCGTGCGCACGCTGAGGCACTACCACGCCATCGGGCTTATGGCGGAGCCGTCGCGCGCGGAAAACGGGTACCGCGAATACGAGGCGGAGGACCTGGTGCGCCTGCTGCGCATCAAACGGCTTTCGGCTTTGGGGTTCTCGCTTTCGCGGATCGGCGAAGTGCTCGACGAGATGGACGCGAACCTGGAAGCGGCGTCCGGCCCGAACGCCGACGCCGCCCTTGACGAGCTTGACCGAGAGCTGGAGCTGCAAATTGCGCACCTGCAAGAGCAGCGGCGCACCATCGCTCTGCTGAAACGCGAGCAGCTCGATCCTGACCTGCCGATACGCTTCGCACGTGCTGCGAAAACCCTCATGGGCGATGCGTACGAGACAGCCTCCATCCATTCAGGGAACCGCCAAACGCTCCTCATTGCCGGGCACCTCTACACCGACGAGGACGTAGCGGAGCTGGAACGCGCCGTCGCCGCACTCGATCAGCGCGGGCTTCTGGACAGGCTGCATAAGATACAGGATCGGTTCGAAAACCTGGCTCCCGACACCCCGCGCGAAGAGATCGATCGCCTGGTGGCCGAGACCATGAACTGCCTTGATCCCATTATCGATTCCTTCGATCCCGACAATTGGGATCGAGACTTCGACACGCCGGCCGATCTGCTCATAGACGAGATGGCGAAGCAGGGGCTGAACGAAGCCCAGGTGTACGCGCAAGATCGCATCGAGGAGGAGATGGAGCGACGAATTATGAAGAAACGGGAGCTGATGCTTGACCCCGACGTTACGTCGTAGTTTTTACTGCTCGGTAGATCACCGACGCAGAAAGGACTATCATGCACGGCAAAGGCACTACCATCCGCTTCCTCGTTTCGAGTACGCTTTCGCTTCTTGGCAACTCGATCGCAGCCATCGCGCTCCCCCTCATCCTGCTCGCCACCACCGGCGACGCACTGGCGGCCGGCGCCCTGGCGCTCGTATGCGCCGTTCCGCAGATGCTGCTGGGCGTTCTGGGCGGCGCCGCGCTCGATCGCTTCAACCGGCGAAACATCTCCATCCTCTCGGACTTGATATCCGCCGCCAGCGTCGCGCTCATCCCCATCGTCGATATGATCTGGGGCTTGAACTTCTGGTGGTTCGTCGTTTTGGGCCTTATGGGCGCTGTCGGAGACATCCCGGGCATGACCGCACGCGACGCCCTGCTGCCCACCGTCACCAAGCGCGACGGTGTTGACCTGCAACGATTCATGGGCATGTCGCAGTCTTTGGACTCGCTCACCACCATCGTGGGCCCGGCGATCGCTGCGCTGCTGATCGGCACGGTCGGCGGAACCTCCGCCCTTTGGTTCACGGCGGCGCTCTCCGCCGCGGCGGCCATCGTTACCATGACCCTGCCGAGCGTTGTCGGAGTTCCCGAAACCGCCGCAGGCGAACCGATCGATGCCGCAAGCCCCAGCCCTTCCCGGGGTATCGCAGCAGCCGCGTTCGGCGCGTTGCGAGAGGGACTGCGCGTACTGCTTCGCAGCGATCGAGTCCTTGCCTGCTCCACCCTGTTCTCGTTCGGCATCGTCATGGTCATGGGGTCGTTTCAGGGATTGGCGCTTCCCGTGCATTTCACGCTTACGGGCCAGCCTGAGCTTTTGGGCTACGTGTTGTCGGCGCTTTCCGGCGGCATGCTGATAAGCTCGCTTGCATACGCGGCGCTCGCGCCCCGCTTGAGCAGGCGCGCGTGGTACGTGACGTCGCTCGTCGGCATGGCGGTGGGCGTGGCCCTGCTCAGCACGCTGCCGCCCTTCCCCCTCATGCTGCTCGGCGCGCTCGTGCTGGGCATTGCGGCGGGCCCGGCCTCGGCGCTATTGGGATTCTTCATGTACGACCGCATCCCCGACGCTTCGCGCGGCAGCGCGTTCGGCACCCAGAACTCCATCATGCTGATTGCCGCTCCGGTAGCCGTGTTCGCCACGTCCGTTGCCGTGAGCACGCTGGGAGAGAGGCCGGCGGCGCTGATCCTCATGGCGTGCTGGGGGCTTATCACCGTAGCGGCTCTGTTGGTGAAGCCGATGCGCCACCTGGACGATGAAAGCGAGGCCTCCGGCGAAGAGGCGTCCCCGGAGGTCGCTCCCGCCGCCGACCGCTAGCGCAGGCTAGCGGTCGCGCTCCTGCCACGACGTGGAGCCGATGCGCCCGAGCGAAAACGCCGAGCCGTCGAACGCAAGCTCCGTGACGCTCGCGTTGGGGATCTTCACGGGATCGTTGACGCGCAGCGGATCGACCAGGTACACGATCGTGCGCACTACGAACGAATGCGTCACCACCAGCACGTTGCCGCCGCCGGAACGCTGCACGGTCGCAGCAGCCTCGCAGAAGAAGCCGCGGAGCCGCTGCTCGATCGTTGCAAAGCGTTCAGCGCGCCCCGAGCAGTCGGCATTCGCCAGAACGTCGGCCACCTCGGGCAGGCGGCGGTTGTGCTCCTCGAAGGAAAGATCGGCCCCGAAGCCCGCCGTGAGCGTCGCATGCAGAAGCTCGCCCGGTTCGCCCTCCAAATCGCCGTAGCACCATTCGCGCAACCGCGCGTCATGGGCCAGGGGAAACGAAACGCCCGAACAGGACGGCTCGCCGCCGCTCAGGGACAAGAACGGCTCGGGAGCAACGTAGGATTCACCGCGCGCGTGCGACCGCGCGTCCAGCAGATGGTCGAGCGTCTGCACGGCGCGACCGCTGTCGCTTGAGTAGGCGGCTGCGAAATCCACGCTAGCCAATCCGCGCCCAAGTGCCTGAGCTGCGCGAATACCCTCGTCGGTAAGCGGAGTATCGCACCACCCCTGCACTTTCCCCATAACGTTGAACAGCGTCTGCCCATGGCGGACCACGTAGAAGTTGACGGGGGCCGCTTCGTCGCGCACAAGGGAGTCGGACAGGGGACCCTGCGGCGCGAGCTTCCTATTCATGGGAGTCCTGGGGCAGCTTGCACACGTCAACCCAGGCGCAGGGAGAAGCGCATCGCTCCAGTTCATCGGGGGTCAGGCGCACGGCGCTCGCCGCGTTGCCCGCTGCCGGGTAGACCACGTCGAAGCGTCGCAGCGATTCGTCCAGGCACACCTCGACGCCCTCGTTCACGGCGAAGGGGCACACGCCGCCTACCGCGTGCCCGATCAAAGGCTCGGCTTCGTCGGCCTTGAGCATCTTGGGCTTGGCGCCGAACTGCGCCTTGAACTTGGGGTTGTCGATGCGCGCGTCACCGGCGGCCACCACAAGCACAACGCGATCCCCCACGCGAAACGAGAGCGTCTTGGCGATGCGCGCCGCCTCGCAGCCCACCGCGGCGGCCGCAAGATCAACCGTTGCGCTCGATGTCTCGAACTCGAGCACGCGATCTCCCATGCCGCGCTCCTCAAGAAACGTCCGCACTCTATCGATAGCCACGTCGTGCCTCCCATCTTCAAACGACCGGCCCAGTATAGCAATCTCCTGGACGTTTCCGGTCGAAACTCCCGTACAGAACAGGGAGGCGGGGCACCCTTCGCCCCGCCTCCCTGCGCGTTCGCTTCGCCCGCCCCGCCCGACTCGAACGGAAAGCGGGCGTCTTCAAGAATCCTGCCGCATTCCCCTATTCGTACTTGGAAAGGAACGCGCGCGTGCGCTGGTGCTGCGGGTTCTCGATCAACTGGGCCGCCGGGCCTTCCTCCACGATCACGCCGCCGTCCATGAACACGATGCGATCCGCCACGTCGCGCGCGAAGCCCATCTCGTGCGTGACGATGACCATGGTCATGCGCTCGTCAGCCAAGTCGCGGATGACTTTGAGCACGTCCTGGGTCAGCTCAGGGTCGAGCGCGCTGGTGGGCTCGTCGAAGAACAGCACGTCGGGATCGAGGGACAGCGCCCGGGCAATGGCCACGCGCTGCTGCTGGCCGCCGGAAAGCTCGCACGGAACCATGTCTTCCTTGCCGGTCAGGCCCATCTTCGCCAGCAGCGCCTTCGCCTCGGCCATCACCTGGTCCTTGGGGCGCTTCTGCACATGGAGGGGCGCGTCGGTCAGGTTTTTGATCACCGAGTAGTGAGGGAACAGATTGAAGTTCTGAAACACCAGGCCGAAGCGCGTTTTCGCCTCGCGCAGAACCGCTTTCGACGCGTACTTCGCCCGCCCCGTCCCGTCGTCTTCGGCAACCACCAAGTCGCCGTACGCAAGACGCCCGGCATCAAGCGTTTCCAGCAGCGTCAGGCAGCGCAGAAGCGTGGACTTGCCGCCGCCTGACGGGCCGATAACGGCCACCACCTCGCCTTTGCGCACCGTCAGGGATATATCTTTGAGCACGTGCGCGTCGCCGAAGCTCTTACGAGCGTGATCCAGCTGCACAAGCGTCTGTTCGGTCATGGCTCTACTCCTTCTTGCAGGTCAGAAAACAACGAGGCGGATCAGTCGCGGTAATAGTTGAGACGCTTCTCGATGCGAGTCAGGATCATTTCGACGATGAAGTTGAATATCCAGTAGATCGCACCGGCGATCACGTACGGAACCATGCTGATCTGCGACGCCGCCAGCGCCTTCGCCTGGCTGAACATTTCCATGATGCCCAGAACGAACGCGAGCGACGTGTCTTTGACCAGCGTGATGACCTCGTTGCCCATAGCCGGAAGAATACGCTTGACCACCTGGGGAAGGATGATCTTCATGAAGGTTTGGAGACGCGAGTAGCCCAGAACCGAGGCCGCTTCGTACTGGCCGCGCGGAATGGACTGGATGCCGCTGCGGTAGATCTCGCCGAAGTAGGCCGCGTAGTTGATGATGAAGCCGATGGAGCAGGCGATGTACTTCCAATCGTTGCCCATCTGCAGGCCAAACAGGTAATACGGCCCGAACATGAGGGCCATGAGCTGCAGCATGAGCGGGGTGCCGCGCATGATCGATATGTAGAACCGCGTGATGAGCGCGACCGGCTTGAACCGGCTCATACGGCCAAGCGCCACCAGGATGCCCAAGGGGAGCGCCCCCAAAAGCGTGGTCACGAAGATCTGGAAAGTGAACACGAAGCCCGAAAGCAAAAGCTCCATCATGGTGGAAAATTCCATACCCGGCCTTTCTTGAAACGTCGCAGGTCCAGCAAAGTCAGCGAGAAGCGCTGACGTGCCCCGAATTGCCCCGGTTCGCGGCCGAGCGTGCTTTGCACGTGAGGGCAAGCGAACAAGGGGCAAAGCGGGGTGCGTCAGCGCTTCGCAGCGTCGAGCGGTTCAGGCGGCCGGTCGGCCGCCTGGAGTCTTACAGCACCCAGTTGTCGTACGTGATGCCCTGATCCTTATACTTCTCGCACAGCTGCTTGACGAAGCCCTCGTCATCCAGCTGCTTCAACGCGTCGGTGACCTGCTTGGCAAGCTCCGTGTCGCCCTTCTTGAAGCCCACCGCGTAGTTCTCGGGAGCCAAAACGCCCAGCTTAACGTACGCATCGGACTTAGCGGCCATCTGGTAGCTGGCGATGGACAGGTCGCACGCCACGGCGTCTACCATGCCGGACTCAAGCTGCATGAACGCGTTGTTGTAATCGCCGATGGTCTGAAGCTCCTTGAAGGTATCGGCAAGGGCCTTCTGACCCTTCTCGTCCTCCAGCACGTGCAGCGCCGCGGAATCAACCTGCGTCAGGACGATCTTGCCCTTCAAGTCCTCAAGCGTCTTGATGTCGCTTCCGGACTTCACGACCACCATCTGCTCATTGTACATGTACGGCTCGGAGAACGTGTACCCGTCTTCACGGCCTTCCATGGTAAAACCGTTCCAGATGCAGTTGATGGAGCCGCTGTTGATGAGCGCGTCTTTGGCGTCCCAGTCGATAGGCTCAAGCTTGAGATTCCAGCCCATCTTTTCAGCCACGGCCTTGGCAAGCTCCAAATCGAAGCCCGTGAACTGGCCGTCGTCGCCCACGTAGCCGTAGGGCGGATAGCTCTGGTCGAATCCGACCGTCAGCGTGAACTGGCCGTCCTTAGCCGCATTGTCTGCCTCCTGGTTGCCGCCGGAACAACCCGCCAGCATCACCGCAGAAAGCGCCAGCGTCGCCGCAGCTGCGACAATCGCCAAAAGCTTCTTCTTCATTGCCTCTCCCATCATGTCGCGCAGGATCCGCCCCTTCCCCGGTATGCATCCTGCCACTCTTTTACTTTACTGCACTAAAGTGCTGGAGCAGAGTATAGCATAGATGACGAAAAGGGAAAGCCCCTCTTTGGACGTGACGCGGCAAGCGGCAGAACGTCGCTCGGAGCGAGGCGGGACACGGCGACGGGGCGGGCGGAGGGCGCCTCCGTTTCGAGCCCCCGCACCGCCACGCACCCGTTTCGCGCTCCCGCGCCGCCCCCACCTCCCGTCCCTGCCCCCACAGCGGCGCTTGCGCGCGAAAAACCGCTCCCGCCGGCAGGTTTTGACGGTTTGAGGTCGCTTGAGCCGACCGGACAAGCGCTCGCAAAAGCGCAGCGCAACAGCCCAAGGCCGTGACCAGGCATAACGAAAAGCGAGCCGAACGGCAACGGGAACGGCGCCAACTTCGACGACCCCTAAACGTGAAAACCTGCCAGCGGGAGCGGTTTTTCGTGCGCAAGCCAGCGAAAGGGGCGAACGGCGCGCACGCGTCGGACTCCCGCGCCGGCATCGCAAGAACGGCGAAGGGGCATTCGATGGCTCATTGCCGACTTCTCCCTTCCCCATGCTGCGCTGGAGCTGCCTTTCGCAGCGACTGGAGCCCTTCGCGCTCGCGACCTGCGCATCGTGCATGCAAACCCCGGAAAACAAGGACGCCCCGACCAGGTCGTCAGGGCGTCCTTCAAAAACGCATCGTCTCCGCCTGGACCAGCGGACCTGCAGGCATCCGCCTTGCTTACGCCAAGTCTCCCGCAGCCTTCACCTTCACGCGGTTCGTGTGGCCAGGATAGTACGCCAAGGGAACGTCCTCGGCATCGATGACCTCCACGGTATCGCGAATGGCACCGGCTTCCACGGCAGCCTCGCACGCAGCGACGCGCGCGCTCTCCAACGCCTCTTCGCGCGGCGTCACGTCGTAGTCGATCAACGCTTCGTACACGCCGCTCACCTTCGAGATGGCCGAGCCGATAGCGTTCGCGCACCCGGCATGCTCGGGCGTAAGCACCTGAGCCGTTCCTGCCAGGT
>NZ_DBFOSR010000055.1:0-55711 GCF_048427265.1 Paraeggerthella sp. | reverse complement strand
TCGTCGGTGAGCGGGCGACCCTTGATCATGTCCAGGTAGAGGCTGGAAAGGCGCTGCGCTTCGGCGATGGTTTCGCCGGTGATCAGGTCGGCCATCATGTCGGCTGCCGCCTGGCTCACGGCGCAGCCGTGGCCGGTGAAGGCGGCTTCTTCGATCACGTCGCCCCTCAGGCGCAGCGCCAGCGTCAGCTCGTCGCCGCAGCTGGGGTTCACGCCGTCGTGCGTGCACGTGGGCTCGTCCATCTGGTACTTGTAGTCGGGGTGCGCGTTGTGCTCCATGAGCGCTGCGGTGTAGATGCTAGCCATTGAAAGTCCTCCATACGGTTTCCAGCCCGGCGATCAGCGCCTCGATATCGCTTTCGTCGTTGTAGAGCGCCAACGAGGCTCGGCAGCACGACTCTTCTCCCAGCCATGTCAGCAGCGGCTGCGCGCAATGTTGACCAGCACGGATCGCAACGTTGTGCTCGTCGAGGATGCTGGCCACGTCGTGCGGGTGTATGCCGTCTACGTTGAAGCTGACGGCGCCGTGGTGCTGCGCCGGGTCGAGGTGACCGAGAACGCGGACGTAGGGAAGCTTCGCCAAACGATCCATGCATGCACGCACGAGCGCCTGCTCGCGCGCTTGCACGGCATCCCAGCCGATGCTCTCGATATACGCGATGCCCGCAGCGGATGCGGCGATGCCCGCGGCGTCCTGCGTGCCCGCTTCGAACTTTTCGGGCACGGGAGCCCAGACGGCATCGATCTGCGTGACCGACGAGATCATCTCGCCGCCCGTGAGAAACGGGGGCATCTCTTCAAGCAGATCCAGGCTGCCCCAGAGCATGCCCACGCCAAAGGGTCCGAACGCTTTATGCGCCGAGAACGCGAAGAAGTCGCAGCCAATCGCGTGCACGTCCACAGGCATGTGGGGCACCGACTGGGCGCCGTCGACCACCAGGTAGCCCCCCTGAGCATGGACGCGCTCGGCCATGGCCGCCAGAGGGTTCTCGATCCCGAGAACGTTCGATACGTGCGCGGCAGCCACGATCTTGGTCTTCGGCCCTATTTTGGCATCCAGCTCCTGGTCCGTGATCACGCCGTTTTCGTTGGGGTACAGGTACACGAGGCTGGCCCCTGCTTTGCGGCATGCTTGCTGCCACGGGACGAGGTTCGAATGGTGCTCCATGATGGTGACGCACACTTCGTCGCCCGGCTCGAGCACCGTGGGTGCGAAAGCCTTTGCGACCAGGTTGAGCGCTTCGCTGGCGTTTCGGCAAAACACCAGCTCGCGCGCATCGTGCGAGCCGATGAAGCGCGCGATGCTCGCACGAGCCTGGTCGATGGCCTGGGTGGCGTCCACTGAAAGCCGGTAGAGGCCGCGCAGGGCATTCGCGTTCATGGTCTCGTAGAATGCGCGTTGGGCGTCCAGAACCGCAGCGGGCCGCTGCGCCGTGGCGGCGCTGTCCAGAAACGCCAGGCTTGGGTTTGCCTCGAGCAGCGGAAAGTCCTTGCGGTACGGATTGGCGGCGATGTCGACGCTCATGCGGTTGCCTCCTCGAAAACGATGCCGCGCGCAGTGGCTAGGCGGGTTACGGCGGCGCGCGCTTGGTCGTCCTTGGCGCTGAGCGCCGCCTCTTCGAACGTGGCGGTGACGAACAGACGCTCGGCTGCGTCGGGGGACACCCCTCGGCTGGCCAGGTAGAACAGCTGCTCCGGGCGTACGTGCCCGATCGTGGCACCGTGGTTTCCGGCTACGTCGTCTTCGTCGCAGAGGATCACGGGCACCGTGCGATTCTCCACGCGCTCGTCGGCAAGAAGCACGGTTTCCTGCTCGGACCCTTCGGACCCCTTGCATCCGTGCACAAGCTCGATGGTCCCGCGCAGCGTTTTCGAGGACGCTCCGGCCAGCACGCCGTTGGCGTTGAAGGCGCAGGTGGTGCGTCGGCCCCGCTGATGCGCCACGTAGTTGAAGTCTCGCTGCTCTTGGGCGTGTCCCAGGTAGCGCGTGTCCGCATCCAGGCGCGCGTCGTCTCCTCGCAGGTCGGCTGCGAGGCCCGTGTAGCTGCGGCCCGCGCCCAGCACGACGTGGCGCACGGTCATGCGGGCGTTTCGGTCGAGCACGATGCCGGTGTCGTCGAGCGCCGTCCAGGAGTCGTCGAGCGTTTGCGTGCAAACAAGGTCGATGCGGGCGTTTTCGCCGACGAACGCGCGGATGCGCGTCCCGACCACGCCTTCGCCCGCACGGGGGGAGTCCATCGTGACGGTAAGCGCAAGCGACGAGTTCGGCGCCGCGACCAGGTCGATGGCGGCTGCGTTGACCGCGCCGTCAACGCCTTCGATGCGAATGGATGCGCGCGCGGTTTCCCCAGGGCTCGTGGCCAGCACAATGGAATCTCCTGCTGCGAATTCAAGATATTCCCGTGCCTGACGGCCCATGCCCGTTTCAAATGCCTCCACCATGCTGTTTTCCAGCTCCCTTTCTGCGGCAACCCGCTGAAAGGGGGTAAGCGCGGGAACGTCCAGGTCGGCGGGGTCGGTCGTGCCGCAGGCTGCCGCGACGATGGCTCGAGGCTCGGCTTCCGACGCGGGCGTCCTTTCGTCGAGCGCTGCCTGGGCGCGTTCGAGCGCATGGTCGAACGCGTTCGCCTTGCCGACGAGCGACGACGGCGCAAGCGTCTCCACGCAGCGCGCATGCTTCAAGTTGGCGGGCAGCTCGATGTCCGCATCGTTCATGCGAAGCCTGTGCCACGTGGGGGCGGGCATGGCGTTCGCGTGTTCTATCGTGAGGGTTTCCATTATCCGATGGCCCCTTCCATTTCAAGCTTGATCAGGTTGTTCATTTCCACGGCGTACTCAAGGGGCAGCTCCTTCGACACGGGGTCGGCGAAGCCGTTCACGATCATCGTGCGCGCCTCTTCCTCGGATACGCCGCGGCTCATCAGGTAGAAGACCTTGTCGTCTCCGATGCGGCCGATGGTGGCCTCGTGGCCGATGTCCACGTGCTTGCAGCGGATGTCCATGGCCGGGATAGTGTCCGAGCGGCTGAGGTCGTCGAGCATGAGCGACTGGCACGACACGCTGGCCGCGGATCCTTTCGCCGCTTCGGTAGCTACGATGGAGGACCTGAACGTCGAGATGCCGCCGCCTTTCGAGATGGATTTCGTTTCAATGGACGCGGACGTGTCGGGCGCGGCAAGCACCACTTTGCAGCCCGTGTCGAGGTTCTGCCCCGCTCCGGCGAAGGTGATGCCGGTGAACGTGCAGGTGCTTTTCCGCCCGGCAAGGATGGACATGGGATAGAGGTAGCCCACGTGGCTGCCGAAGGATCCGCTGATCCATTCCACGGATCCGCCTTCGTCTACGCGGGCGCGCTTGGTGTTGAGGTTGTACATGTTCTTCGACCAGTTCTCGATGGTCGAATAGCGCAGGCGCGCGTTCTTGCCGACGAACAGCTCCACCGCGCCGGCGTGCAGGTTGGCCACGTTGTACTTCGGGGCGGAACAGCCCTCGATAAAGTGCAGGTCAGCACCGTCTTCCACGATGATGAGCGTGTGCTCGAACTGGCCGGCTCCCTTCGCGTTCAAGCGGAAGTAGCTTTGCAGGGGGAAGTCGAGCTTCACGCCCTTCGGAACGTAGACGAACGATCCGCCGCTCCATACTGCGCCATGCAGCGCGGCGAACTTGTGATCGGTGGGCGGGATGAGCGTCATGAATTTTTCCTTGATGAGCGGCTCCCAATCCGGATTCAATAGCGCCTCTTCGATGCCGGAGTAGACGATGCCCATACCGGCCGCGGTGTCTTGCATGCTGTGGTAGACCAGCTCGGAATCGTATTGCGCTCCCACGCCGGCAAGGTACTCGCGCTCCGCTTCGGGTATTCCCAGGCGGTCGAACGTGTTTTTGACGTCGTCGGGAAGGCTGTCCCAGTCGCTTTGCATTTCCGTGCGGGGCTTTACGTACGTGGCGATGTCGTCCATGTCAAGGCCGTCCAGCCCGGGTCCCCAGTCAGGGTTTTTCATGCGATGGTACGTATCGAGGGATTGCAGGCGAAAGTCCAGCATCCATGCGGGTTCGTTCTTGCGTTCGGAGATCTCGCGCACGATGGACGGCGTAAGGCCCGCATCAAGGCGTTCGATGCCGGTTTCGTCGTTTGCGAAATCGTAGAGGCTGCGGTCGATGTCGTCGACGTGCGTCCGTTGCTTCGTCATGGCTTCCTCCCTACGCGGTTGCGGTGCAGCCATGCTGCGCATCGCAACCGGTGCTTGCCACATCGACGGGAGCATTGTTGGCCTGATCCATGAGCTCGAAGCGCTCGAAACCGTGGGAGTCTATCTCGCGGATGAGCGACGCGTCCCCGCTTTCGACGATGCGTCCGCGCACCAGCACGTGGACGCGGTCGATGTCCAACCGCTCCAGGATGCGAGTGTTGTGGGTGATGATGGCCAGCGTGCCCTCGCACGAGCGACGGTACGCATCGATGCCTCGCGAGACCACGCCCAAGGCATCGACGTCAAGGCCGGAGTCCGTTTCGTCCAGAATGGCCAATTTCGGACGCAGCAGCAAAAGCTGCAACATCTCGAGCTTCTTCTTCTCGCCGCCGGAGAAGCCCACGCCCAGTTCTCGGTCGAGGTAGGCGGGATCCATGTCCAGCTCTTGCGCAAGGTCGCGCACGTGCTTGCGGAACAGCTTGCCCTTCATATCGAGCCCTTCGCGACCCGCCGTGGTGGCGCGCAGAAAACTGGAAACGGGGACGCCCGGTATCTCGACCGGCGCCTGAAAGCTCAGGAACAGCCCTGCGCGCGAGCGCTTGTCCGGGGCGAGGTCGGTGATGTCCTGGCCGTCGAATTCCACCGTTCCGCTTTCGACCGTGTAGACGGGACTGCCCATGACAACGTGGCCGAGCGTTGACTTGCCGGCGCCGTTCGGGCCCATGATGACGTGGGTTTCACCTGATCCGATATCCAAATGTATGGCATCGAGAATAACTGTTTCGTTGGCTGAGGCGGTAAGCCCCTGTACGGACAGGAGCGTGCTCTTTTCGGTCATACGAACGTTCCTTTCGTTTTCGGGGCGGGTGGCCTGTCTTGGTAGGTGCATTGCCCGAAATCTCTCGTCGTGATTTAATCATATAGCTTTACTAGGATTAAAATAATCCGATACTGTGAAAAGTCAAGCAGTAATCCTAGAAAGTTGATAGAATTTATGCAAAACGTTCGGTGCCCGGCAGGTGGCCGGTGCGCTGATTCCGCCGGAGTTCGTGCGGCGTAGAGGGAAGGAGTTTCAATGCTCGTATCGACAAAGGGTCGCTATGCTTTGCGGCTTATGGTGTACGTAGCTCAGGCGGGCGACGGTGCGAAGGTTGCCCTGCGCGAGGTTGCCGAGCGGGAGGATATCTCGTTCAAGTACCTTGAGCAGCTTGCTCGTCCGCTTGTTCAGGCGGGGCTGCTTCGCAGCGTCCGCGGAAAGGGAGGCGGCTACGTATTGGCAAGCGATCCTGCCGCCATCAGGGCCGGGGACGTGCTGCGCGTGGTGGAAGGCAGCACGGCTCCGGTGGCGTGCATGGGCCTTGACGGCGACGATCGATGTCCGCGCTTGTCGGAGTGCACCACCGTTCGCTTCTGGGCCGGTCTTGACAAGACGATCGAGGACTATGTCGACGGCGTGACGTTGGCCGACCTGGCGATGATCCCGGCAGTACGTTCGTGATGCGGCTTCAGCGGCGTTGGTGCAGCGGCCGCGCTACGGGGCTGCCGTTTCTTCCCAGGCTGACGGCAAGCGGCCGCGCTTGGGCGGGATCCGAGGCGGGGAAGTCGAGGCGATAGTGCGCCCCGCGGCTTTCGGTGCGCGTGCGCGCCGCTTCCACGATGGATCGCGCAAGCGTCAGCTGGGCCGTGATGCGCGCCGCTCCCGCAACCTGGCGCGGGTCTTCGGTTCGGCGTTTTTCGGATTCGGCTTGCGCGGTCAAGTTCTCCAGGGCTTCCCGGGCTGCACTCAAGCCGCGCTCGCTTCTTGCGATCATGCAGCTGTCGGTCATGATGCGCCTCAGCGCTTTTCTGATGTCCGAGCCGTGCTCGATGCCGATTCCTTCAAAGGCGGCGCGAGCATGCGGTGGGCGGCTGCTTCGCGGATTCGCCCTTGCGGCACGGGCTGCCGCCGATGCTCCTGCTCGCAGGCCGAACACGATGCCGTTCGCGCTTGAAAGGCCGCCGATGCGGTCGGCGCCGTGCATGCCGCCGGTTGCCTCGCCGCAGGCGTAAAGCCCGTCAACGCCGGTTGCCGCATGCTCGTCGATGAGGATGCCCCCGTTCGCCGCATGGGCGTACGGGGCGATGGCCAATTCGTCGTCGATTCGGATGTCGCGGTCTCGCTCCAGCCAGTCGAAGTACGTGCGCACGAACTCGGGCAGCGGGGAGGTGCCGTCAAGACGGTAGTGCACGTTCAGGCCGCTCGGACCTGCGTTCGCCAGCGCAAGATCCACGTCGCGCGATGCGAGCCGGGCCGTGAAGGGTCCGTGTCCCGAACGCGCTTCCAACGCAAGCCGAGCGTTTTCGACCTCGCGGAGCGCGTCGCGTCCCTCGGCGTCGAGCAACTGGGCGAAGCGAAACGTTTTCTCGTTGAACACGATGCCGCTTTTCGGGCGGACGAGGCCGGGCATCATCTGCATGAACTCCAGGTTGACAAGCGTGCAGCCGCTGCGCAGCGCAAGGGCTTGGGCGGTTCCCTGCACGTCGTCCGCCGTGAGCCGACGCTCGAACAGTCCGCCGTAGCCGCCCGTTGCCAGCACGACGGCACCGCATGCGACCAGCTCGAACGACTGCGCCGCGTGGTCGAACAGCATGGCGCCCGCGATCTCCTTTTCGTGGACGACCAGGTCGATTAGTTCCCAAGGGGAAAGCGCGACGACGTTCAAGCGCGCAAGCTCGGCGGTTGCGGCCTGCTCGAAGGGGTTGCGTTCGATGCCGCGCCACAGCCGGTGCTTGCGATCGAAGCAGGGGATGAACTCGCGTTCCTGCGCTCGCTTTGGCTCCTTGAGCGTTACGCCGAGCGCTTCCAACTGCTCGATTCCGTCGGAGATGCCGCTGACGAACGACGCGACCAGCGCGGGGTCGGCCATGCCGCAGCCCACATCGAGAATGCAGCTTGCAAGATCGGCTTCGTCGGAGGGCGACTCGGGGCCGATGAGCCCCAGGCCCCAGGTGCCCGGGTAGAAGCTCGAGCCCGAGAACAGGGGTCCCAGGCTGGCGATTGCCGTGCGCGCGCCCGCGCGTGCTGCCGAGATCGCCGCCATGGTTCCGGCTATGCCGCAACCTATCACCAGGACGTCGAAGTGCTTTGATCGGTTCAAGTGCATACAGTCTCGCATTTCATGTTCGCGTTCGATCGTCCAAGCTTTGCGGCCACTGCATCGCGGTGGAGGATTGGACGTTCTGTGGCTTGCTGATAACGTTTAGATGAACCACATAAGCATACGACATGAGTGGGGTATGTTCGAAGACGAGAAAACGAATGGGCGAACGCCGGAGTTCGCAAGGAGGACGCACGATGGAGCGGAATGCACGTGATGAAAACGCCGGGAAGGGCGGTTCGCTGCGCACGCTGTTCGACGACCTGTCGTTGCCGCAGGTGGCTGCCGGTGCGCTTGCGGCCGTTACTTCCATGTTGCTGGCGTCTCAAATAGGCATTTACGGATCGGTGATCGGCGTGGGCGTGGGCTCCATCGTTTCGGCGGTGGCGTCGCAACTGTACAAGAAGTTCTTTACCGCCTCGGCCGAAAAGCTGCGCGAGTTGAAGCCGGGCGAGCCGGGCTACGTGCCCGATGGCGGTTCGGGCGATGCGCCGACCGTCGTTTTGCCGCCTGCCGGTGAAACGGCGGTGCTGCGGCCGACCACCGTGCGTCGGTCGCTCACGCCTCGGATCGGGGACGCTGCGCTTCTTGGCGATGTGACGGCGCAGCGGGTTCGCGACAATCGCGAGCGCAAGCGCAGGACGCAGCGCAGGATCGTTGCCGTTTCCGCCGTTTCCGCAATGGTGGCGGTGCTGGTATCCGCTTTTGCGATCAACCTGATCACGCAGGGCGAAGGTTTCGGCGCGCGGCCGGAGCCTCTCGTTTCGGTGCAGAAGCAGGAGGCGCCACAGGACGTGGGCGGCGCCTCGGTCGGGCAGGGCCAGTCCGGGTCAGCGGGTTCGGCGGCGAACGGCGGCTCGCAGAGCTCCGATGGATACGGCGGTTCCTCGGCGGGATCGGGGTCTTCAAGCGCTCAAGAGGGATCGTCGAATACGGGCGGGTCGACTTCCGGCGGTTCGGACTCCGGCGCCGGCTCTGGCACGAGCGGCGGTTCCGGTTCTGGTTCGTCGGGCGCGGGCGGATCCGAATCGGGGACGTCGGGCGGATCGGGATCGGACGCCGGCGGCGATGCTGGCGGGTCGGCCGGCAGCGGCAGCGGTTCGGGATCGGGAACGACGCCGGGTGGCGGTTCCGGGTCGTCTGGCTCGGGCTCTGCGACGGGTTCGGGCTCGAGTTCCGGCTCGGGATCATCCGCAGGTTCGACCACCCCGACGAGCTCGCAACCGCCTGCGAGCCCGTCGGGCGGTTCGGCTAGCGTGACGGCTTAGGCCGTGCGGCTTTCGCTTTGAACAGGCCGTGTTGGTTGCAAAAAGCGTAGACGGTTCCCGACCCCATGATGGGGAAGCGCGCCTCGGCGTTTTGCTCCGGGTACAGTTTGCGCAGGTGCAGGCGGTCCGTTGTGGCGTAGGCGATGAAGCTGACGAAATGCTGCTTCGTCATGGGGTGGTCCATCGTTACGTAGAAGTCGTGTTCCACCACGTCGATTTCCAGACGATGGACGCTGTCGGCAGAGTCTGCGTCTTCGGCGTCAAGGGCGGGGAGCAGGATGCCGCAGCAGCTGAACGCGCCCTCGCCGGTTGCATGGACGACGTTGCCGCACAGGGGGCAGACGTAGAACCGCGTGCGCAGCATGTTGGCGCAGCGATTCGAGTTGTGGGCGCATTCCCCCGAAAGCAGCTCCGCCACCGACACGTCGAGCGCCGCGCTCAAAGGCTCGACCAGCGTGATGTCGGGAAGCCCCTTTCCCGTTTCCCATTTGGAAACCGCTTTGTCGGTGACGCCGAGGCGGCTGGCAAGCTCGCGCTGCGTGCATCCTTTTCGCTCGCGCAGCTTGCGGATGGTGTCGCCGGTAATGTAGGTGGACATGAAGTGCTCCGTTCGGTGGTTGTGGCGGTCTGCAACGACCCTGTTTCGATTGCATCGATTATGGGGCTGCCTTCGCGTGCGGGCAACCTACGCTTCGTGGAGCGCTTGGGAAAGGCTCGATCATCGCACGCTCACGCGCCCTCCTTCCACGTGCCAGCGCGTGCTGGTGCAAGCGTTCAGAAACGCCTGGTCGTGCGATACGGCAACGAGCGCGCCGGGGTAAGCCGCAAGCGCGCGTTCGAGCGCTTCTGCCGAATGCAGGTCCAGGTGGTTGGTGGGTTCGTCCATCACGATGAGCGCCGGCTCGTCCAGCATGCCTTGAGCCAGCATCAATTTGCGCAGCTCCCCCGGACTCACTTCGCTCCCGGCCAGGATGCGTTTTGCGTTCGAGTTGAGCTGGGTGACGATCGAGAGCAGGCGTCCCATGCGGGCTTCGTCGGTTGAAAGCAGGTCGTTCGCTATGCGCCTTGCTTCGGCGGGCGACACTTCCTGCGGGATCGTCAGGACGGCGATGTCGTTGGGAAGCTGTTGAAGCAGGTGGCGTACGAGCGTCGATTTGCCCGCACCGTTCGGTCCGGAGATGCCGATGTGATCGGTGTTTCCGAGGGCGAGTTTCGGAAGCTCGAGCCGACCCTGCCCGCAGGGGATGGCGTGTTCGTCCATGAGCAGGAGCGTTGCGCGCGGATGGGGTTTCGACTCCAGCCAGAGCGACCCGTTGTAGCGTTTCGCCGTGCGGATGCCCTGCGCTTCCTGTCGAGCCCGTCCGGCGCGTGCGTCCATGTTCGACGCGAGCGCGCCGGTCTTGCCGTCCTGTCCGGAGTATACGGCAAGCCGACGCTTCTCCCTTCCGTCGCTATCGTGCTTGTCCAGGTGCCGGGCGCTCAACCGGGCGGCCGTTCTCGCGGCTTGCTGGGCCCGCTCGTTCGCTTCGGCTGTCAGGCGTTCGGCCTCTCGCTTGGCGGTTGCCCGCTTGGCCAGGGCTTCGGCGCGCTCGCGTTCATGCTGCGTGCGCGCTTCGTCGTAGGTTCCCGGGCGCATGGACCAGGTTCCGCCTTCGAACATGAGGCAGCGTTCGACCAGGGCGTTCAATAGCTCGCGATCGTGCGATACGAGGATGCCGATGCCGCGATAGCCCTTGAGCGCTTGCGCAATGGCGGCGCGGCAAGGCGCGTCTACGTGGTTCGTGGGCTCGTCGAGCGCCAATACGTCGGGGTCTTGCCAAAGCGCCACGGCCACTTGGATTTTCTTGCGCTCCCCAAAGCTAAGTTCGTCGAAGCGCCAGGGCATGTCGTCTTCAATGCCTAGATTTTCGCGCAGCGCGATTGCGTGGCGGGAGAAATCGCATGCGAAGTCGTACAGCAGATCGGGCGAGGTGACGGCGTCTTGGGGGCAGTACGTTGCCGTGCGCTGGGGAAAGACGCTGCCGATGTCGGGCTGGATCAGGCCGCATGCGATGCGTGCGAGCGTGCTCTTGCCGCAGCCGTTGTCGCCGATGACGCCGCACCAACCTTCGGCGAACGTAGCCGAGACGTGTTCGATGGCGGGTGCGGGCGACCCGGGGTAGGCGTAGCCGATATCGTGCAAGGTGAGAACCATGAAGACCTCCTGTGGATTTGGAGGCCCTGCATGCGGATGTTCGCGTAGGGGGTTCGCCGGCGCGCTGAGCGGCGCGAGGGCGTTGGGTCGAGCGTATGGATCTGCGATGCGAGTCCGCGCAGGGCCGAGCGCCGTGCAGGCGCCGGGATACGTCGGGGTTGGGGCATCGCTAGAACTTCATGTATCGCTCTCCTTGGAGTGGCGGGCGCTTGGCATGGGGGCGTCCGCGAAACGTTGCCGTGCGAGTGTAGCACGCGTCCGGGCGTGCAGGCAAGCGCTCCGAGCGCATGGCGGGGTCGCCGGTCCTAAAGCGCTGATTCGCGCCCAGCTTCCGTCCTCTGCTTCGTTTGGGAGTTGCGCAATGCTACCATGTTCGCCGATAGAAAGGATTGCCATGAGCGCTGCAGACGATGCCGTATCGAAACTCGAATTGATCATGGGCCGAGAAGGCGTCGAGCGCCTGGCTGCCTCCACCGTCATGGTGCTGGGCTTGGGCGGCGTGGGATCGAACTGCGTCGAAGCGCTCGCACGCGGCGGGGTGGGGCGCTTGATCGTGGTCGACCACGATGTGGTGCAGGCGAGCAACATCAATCGTCAGGCCATTGCGTTTCATAGCACCATCGGGCGCAAAAAGACGGAGGTGGTGCGCGCCATGGTGGCCGACATCAACCCGAACGCCCAGGTAGAGGCGCTGGATACGTTCGTGCTAGCCGAAAACGCCCCCGCTCTTTTGGGCGAGTTCGGCGCGCGTGCCGACTACGTGGTGGACGCGATCGACACCATTTCCACGAAGCTGGCGATCGCTGAATATGCAGACCGCGAGGGCATGCGCCTGATCAGCAGCATGGGAGCGGCGAACAAGCTGCATCCCGAGTGCTTTCGCGCGGCGGACGTGTACGAAACGGTGAACTGCCCGCTGTGCCGCATCATGCGCAAGGAAGGTCGCAAGCGCGGCATTCGCAGTCTGCGGGTGCTGTATTCATGCGAGCAGCCGGTCGAGGTGCCCGTGCGCGAAGGAGCTGCGCGGCGCGAGCGATCGAACCTGGGCACCGCATCGTACGTGCCGCCCATCATGGGGCAGATGATTGCGGGCGAGGTGCTTCGCGAGCTGGCGGGAATCGGTCAGTGACTATTTTGGGGACGGCATCTTCGGCGATCGACGGCGACGTTTCGTCGATGCGCCTTTTCGACATGCACTGCCATGTGGACTTCGCACCGAATGCGGCTTCGCTTGCAGCCGGCCTTGATGAGCTTGGTGTGAGCGCCTTCTCGGCAACGGTGACGCCCGAGGGCTACGAGCGCGCCGTGCAGGAGTTGGCAGCGTGCGGCAACGTGCGCGTGGCCTTGGGCCTGCATCCCTGGTGGGTGGCCGAAGGCGATTCAGACGGCGCGAACCGGGCGCTGGAGCGGTTCGAGCATCTGGTGGGATCGACTCGATTCGTCGGCGAGATCGGACTGGACTTCGGTACAAGGCACGTTGCATCGCGCGAGGCGCAGGAGCGCGCGTTCGATCGCGTGGTCTCTGCATGTGCCAACCTGGGCGGCAAGGTGCTAACGCTTCATGCGGTGCGCGCGGCGGGCGCGGTCCTCGATGCGCTCGAACGGCATCGCGCGACAGAGGACAGTGCATGCGTGTTCCATTGGTTCTCGGGCTCGTCCGATGATCTGCAGCGCGCGATACGGCTCGGCTGCTTCTTTTCGGTAGGCCCGCGCATGCTGGCCACGAAGCGCGGGCGCGCCTATGCGCAGGCCGTGCCCCGCGAGCGTTTGTTGCTGGAAACTGACGAGCCCTCTGCGCCGGGGGCGTCCCTTGAAGCCGGTGCGTGGAGAGGGCTTCTTGAACGCGCGCTGGTCGATCTGGCGGGTTTGCGTGACGAATCGGCTGCTGATCTGGGTATGCGGATTGCCGCTACCAGCGCGTTGTTGCTCGAAGACGATTCCAGGCTGGAAGGATAGGGCCATGGTTGCCGTCTTGCTGCAGGGCTTTGCGATGGGCTTGGCGTATTTGGCGCCAATTGGAATGCAGAACCTGTTCGTGATCAATGCGGCGGTTTCCGGCACTCGACGGCGCGCCCTTGCGACTTCGCTTGCGGTTACGCTGTTCGACATGACGTTGACGCTCGCGAGTTTTTTCGGTATTGGCTTGCTTATGGATGCAGTGCCCGGCCTGTCTCGTGCAATTCAGCTGGTCGGCGGCCTTCTGGTAGTCGTGATAGGCGTTCGTCTCATCGCGGCGAAGCGCAAAGATCCCGCCGCACAAGCGGCTTCCGGTGCTTCGAGAAAAGCTCCGCGCTTCGGACGCGAGGCCGGCTTCGCGTCGATCGTTTCGGCGGCGTTCGTGGTTACCTGGTGCAATCCGCAAGCGCTCGTCGACGGCGCCTTGATGCTGGGCGCCTTTCGCGCGACGTTCGTCGGTGCGGAAGGCATTGCGTTCGTGGTTGGAGCGTGCTCGGCGTCGCTCGTGTGGTTTCAGGGGATCGCCCTTGCCGTGAACGCGCTGGGCAGCCGGTTCAGCGACGGCATGCTGCGCGTGGTGAATGTGGTTTGCGGGATAGTCGTGGTGCTGTACGGCATGCGTCTTGTTGCCGCGTTCTTCGGCCTGGGCGCCTAAGCGTTTCGATCGCGCTCCCCGGTGCTTTTTGCGAAGATCCCCGCGCAGGGCGCGCCTTTGCGGGGATCGCGTTGCCTGTGCGTTAGCGCCAGTCCTCTTCGTCGGCGAATTCCCAGCCGAACAGCGCGTCGCCGACAAGGCGGAAGCCGAACGGCAGCGGTTTCGCCAGCGCGCCGGAATCGATGCGCTCCGCGATTCCCCTCAAGCTCGCTCAGAAGGTCGAAAAACGAGATGTCGTCGAGCGACGGCATGCCCGCCGCTACCTCTTCGGGCGAAACGAGCATGATGTCCAGCACGATGCCCAGATAGCCGTCAAGCTGAGCGTTGCTCTCCTGCAGCGCTTCAACCTGGTTTCCGGGGAAGAACGACTCTTCGATGCAGTACCAGCCTTTGACGGAGTCGTTGTCTTCTTCGTCCATGAGGTCGCTCGGGACGATGCCGTTGGCTTCCAGATCGGTTACGGTATAGCACGACATGAGCATCTCGGGCGTGACGACGGGGCTGTCGTTTTCATCGAGATCGCTCATCACGTAGACCACCTGCGCGGCAACGCCGTTTTCCCCGATATCGAGCGACAGCCCGTAGTGGTATCCCGGATTTGCTTGGCGCGTGCCCCAGTACAGCTCGCCGTGGTGTTCCAAAAGCGTTTTGACGGTTGCGGCCATAAGGCCCCCTTTGAATCCGTGCCCGTTACATGCGAAAAGTATAGAGCATCGCCGACCGGCGAGCGGCTGCGCGTCTGCAATGGGGCGGATTCGTCATACGCTCGACGCTTCCGTTCGCGTGGTACCATGTTCGCCGACTGAAAGGGGAAGCTATGCCGCTGATTCATTTGGAAGGTTTGGACGACGCGCGCTTGGCGGTGTATTCCGGCATGACCGACGCGCAGTTGCGGGATTGTCCGGACTTTGCAAGCGGCCTGTTCATAGGGGAGTCGCGCAAGGTTATCGAGCGCGCGCTCGCCGCCGGGGCGCGTCCGGTTTCGCTGTTCGTGGAAGAATGCTGGCTCGACCAGACGATGCCGCTGATCGATCGGCTGCTGCGGATCGATCCCGAACTTCCAGCGTTCGTGGCAACGCGCGAGCAGTTTCACGCTCTGACCGGCTACCAGGTGACGCGCGGGGCGTTGGCGGCGTTCGAGCGCCCGCCGCTCCCGTCGGTGGAGGATCTGTTGGCCGATGCGCGCCGCGTTGCGGTGCTGGAGGACATCACGAACTACACGAACATCGGCGCCGTGTTTCGCTCCGCCGCTGCGCTCGGCATCGATGCGGTGCTGATCACGCCTTCGTGCCACGACCCGCTGTACCGTCGTGCCGCCCGCGTGTCCATGGGCACGGTGTTTCAGGTGCCGTGGACGCGCATCGGCGGCGTGCGCGAATGGGCCGTCGAAGGCGTGGCCTTGCTGCATGAGCTGGGATTCAAGGCTGCTGCGCTGGCGCTTTCCGACGATTCGATCCCGCTGCACGACGAGCGCTTGCGCGCATGCGAGAAGCTAGCTCTGGTGCTGGGAACCGAAGGCGACGGCCTTGCGCCGTCCACCGTGGCGGCATGCGACTACACGGTGAAGATCCCCATGGACCACGACGTGGATTCCCTGAACGTGGCTGCCGCAAGCGCCGTCGCCTTTTGGGAGCTGCGCACGAAGTGGCGATAGGGGCAAGGCCGTAAGGCAAGCGCGGTCGAGGATGGAGCGGCTCCGACCGCGCTTGCCCCTGCTGTTCTAATCCAGATCCAGCTCTGCGATGACTTCCTTCAGCTTGGCGGCGGATGCTTGCAGGGCGGCAAGTTCGTCGTGGCTGATGGGCGCGGGCACGCGGTACTCGATGCCGCCTTTGCCCACGACGGCGGGCAAGCTCAAAACCACGTCTTCCAGGCCGTACTCTCCGCCATTTTGGTAGTTCGATACGGGCAAGATGGGCTTTTCGTCGCGCACGATGGCCTCGCAGATGCGCTTGACCGCCATGGCGATGCCGTAGTACGTGGCCTTTTTCTTCGCGATGATCTCGTACGCGCTGTTCTTCACGTCTTCGGCGATGCGCTGCATGGATTCCTCGTGCTCGAAATGGCCGCGCATCTCGCAGAAGTCGTTGACGGGAATGCCCGAGACGTTCGCCAAGCTCCAAACGGCGATCTCGCTGTCGCCGTGCTCGCCGATGATGCGGGCGTGCACGTTGCGCGGGTCCACGCCCAAGTGCTCGCCCAGGATGTTCTTGAAGCGCGCGGTGTCGAGCACCGTGCCGGATCCTATCACGCGATCCTCGGGAAGCCCTGAAAGCTTCAAGGCCACGTAGGTGAGGATGTCCACCGGGTTCGATACCACCAGCAGGATGCCGCCGAAGTCTCGCTTCGCGATTTCGGGAATGATGGACTTGAAGATTCCCACGTTCTTGTGCACCAGGTCGAGCCTCGTTTCGCCAGGCTGCTGGTTCGCTCCGGCCGTGACCACGATGATGGCTGCATCGGCAAGGTCGTCGTAGTCGCCGGCGTAGATGTTCATGGGGCTGGCGAAAGGCATGCCGTGGCTGATGTCGAGCGCTTCGCCCTCGGCTCGGTTGCGGTCGACGTCGACCAGCACCATTTCCGAGAACAGGCCGCTTTGCATCAGCGTGAAAGCCGTGGCCGACCCCACGAACCCGCATCCGATGATGGCGACCTTGCGGCCGTCGACCGATTTTTTCATACTATGACCTTTCCCAAGCACGATTCTATGGTTTACGCGACCCTACTGGAACCGATTGCGTTCGTCAAGACTGCACGTCAAGGAAGGACGGAGTATGCCCAAGATCGTTATGGTCGACAGCGATTTCGAGAACATGGACTTCGAAGAGCGCATGGCGCGCGATGCGGGCGTGGATTTCGCCTGTTTCGATTCGCGCGGCTTGGATGACTTGGTTCGACTTGCGGCCGATGCCGACGGAATGGTCACTTCGTACAGCGCGTTGCCGCGCGCGGCGTTCGAGGCGCTTCCTCGGTTGCGGGTGGTCAGCCGTACCGGCGTGGGCTACGACGACATCGACGTGGAAGCCGCCACGGATCACGGCGTTGCGGTGTGCACTGCCCCGGGGTACGGAACCGAGGTCGTCTCGGACCATGCGATCGCGTTGGCGCTGTGCGTGCTGAGGCGTTTGAACGAGATCGATGCCGACATGCGCGCAGGCGTGTGGGACTATGCGCGCCGCCGGCCCATGGGGCAGGCGTACGGGCGGGTGTTCGGCGTGGTGGGGATGGGCGATATCGGCCGCGCCGTTGCGCGCAAGGCCGCAGGGCTGGGTTTTCGCGTGGTGTGCTGGTCGCGCTCGTTGGTGCCGGGCCGACGCACGCCGGAAGGCTACGATATCCTGTCGCTTGACGAGCTGTTGGGCTGCGCGGACGTGGTCAGCCTGCATGTGGCGCTCGCGCCCGAGACGCACCACCTGCTGGACGAGGATCGCCTGGCGCTCATGAAGGAAGGGTCCGTGCTGGTGAACACGGCGCGCGGGGCGGTGGTGGACACTGCGGCCTTGGCGGCGGCGCTCGAATCGGGGAAGCTGTGGGGCGCGGGCGTCGACGTGTACGAGGGCGAACCCGTCGACTTCGACCATCCGCTGCTGCGCGCTCCTCACACCGTGCTCACGTCGCATGCGGCGTACTGGTCCGAGGAATCGGGGCTTGAACTGCGCACGCGCACCATGCGCAGCGCGATCGACGTGGTGCTGGGCCGTCGTCCTGCCGACTGCCTGAACCCTGAAGTGCTCGCGCAAGATCGGCGACGGTGAAACGCTTCGCGCAACCTTGTTTCGTCCAGCGTTTCGAAGGCGCCGCGTCCGAAGCGGCCCTCTGCCGCTTTCCGGCGATTTCGTGTCGGTGGGCACCTGCGCCATCTGGTATTCTGCTAATTCGAGTACTTTTGAGCATTGCCGCAACGGCATGCCGAGCGAACTACCGCATCGAACATGGGGGATGAACGTGGCCGCATTATCGATTGCGCCGAAGTCGAAAGACGACGCGCGTATCGCCCAACAGTTGAACAGGCACGGACGACGGGTGGAGACGGCTCCGCCGGGAATGTGCCCGCTTGCCGCCCAGCTGTCGCTTCTGCGCGACGGCGCTCTGCAAACCTGCGGCAAGTGCGTCCCGTGCCGCGACGGTTTGCCGCAGCTTGCCGCGTTGCTCGAGCGCGTGGTGGCGTGCGACGCCGACGCCGGGGCGTTGGAGCGACTGCGCGCGTTGGCTCAGATGGTGCGCGACACGGCCGACTGCGCCATTGGCTACGAGGCGGCTAATGCGCTGCTCGAGGGCATGGACGCGTTCGCCGAGGAGTACGAAAGCCACGTGGAGCGAGGCTGCTGCCAAGCGGGCGTGGGCCAGTCGGTTCCCTGCGAAACGCTCTGCCCTGCGCACGTGAACGTGCCCGCCTACATTGCGCTGGTGGCCGAAGGCGACTACGCCGGTGCCGTGCAGATGGTGCGCAAGGACAACCCGTTTCCCACGGCGTGCGCGCTCGTGTGCGAGCATCCGTGCGAGGAACGCTGTCGGCGCACGCTCATCGACGCGCCGCTCAACATCCGCGGCATCAAGAAGTTCGCCGTGGACCAGGCGCCCGCCGATACCGTGCCGGTGCCGCAGCGCAGCGTTGACACGGCGCGCACCGTTGCTGTTATCGGCGGCGGGCCGAGTGGTTTGACCTGCGCGTACTTCTGCGCGCTCATGGGGCATCGCGTGACGGTGTTCGAGGAGCGCGATCAGCTGGGGGGCATGCTGCGCTACGGCATCCCTGCGTACCGTTTTCCGCGCGAGCGGCTGGACGAGGATATCCGCGGCATCATGAACGCCGGCACCATCACCGCGCGCTGCGGCGAGGCGATCGGCCTGACCGAGATGCGCGAGATCGCGGACACCTACCATGCCGTGTACGTGGCCATCGGTGCCCAAACGGGCAAGAGCCTGCGCATCGAAGGCGCGGACGCCGAAGGCGTGATGTCGGCTGTCGATATGCTGGGCCGCATCGGCGACGGCGACTACCCTGATTTCTCGGGCAAGAGCGTGGTCGTGGTGGGCGGCGGCAACGTGGCCATGGATTGCGCGCGCACTGCGGTTCGCGCAGGCGCCGATGACGTGTCGGTGGTGTACCGGCGCCGCAAGGAAGACATGACCGCTTTGCCTATCGAAGTGGAGAGCGCCATCGCCGAAGGCGTCGAGATGATCGTCCTGGAGGCGCCCGTGGCCGTCGAGAAGGACGCGGAAGGGCGATGCGCGGCGCTTATCACCCAACCGCAGATGATCGGCGCGGTGCGCGGCGGCCGACCTGCCCCTGTGGCGGCTGACAAGCCCGAACGCCGCATCGAGGCCGATATCGTGCTGATTGCGGTGGGGCAGAATGTGATGTCGGCCCCGTTCGAGGAGTTCGGCATGGCAACCACCTGGGGCTGCTTCAACGCCGACGAGCGCTTGCGCGCCGAGGGCTTCGACAACGTGTTCGTGGGCGGCGATTGCCAGACGGGACCCGCGACGGCCATTCGCGCCATCGGAGCGGGCAAGGTCGCCGCGCGCAACATCGACGAGTTCTTGGGGTACAGTCATAAACTGCGCTGCGACGTGGAGGTTCCCGTTGCGCGCCCGAACGACCGCACGCCTAAGGGGCGCGTGGAGATAACCGAACGTCCGGCTCGCGAGCGCAAACGCGATTTCCAGGGCGTCGAGATTGAGATGAGCCGCGAAGAAGCCGTGCAGGAGTGCGGGCGCTGCCTGCGCTGCGATTGCTTCGGACCGGGAACGTTGGAAGGGGGCCGGGTTCAGTATGCCTAGCATCACGATCAATGGGAGCGCTGTGCAGGCGCGCGAGGGGGCGACCGTGCTGGACGCCGCGCGCGAGGCGGGCGTGCGCATTCCCACGCTGTGCTATTTGAAGAGGTCGGGAGCCGTTTCGTCGTGCCGCGTGTGCGTGGTGGACGTGGAGGGCTTGGACCATCCGGTTCCCGCATGCTCGACGCCCGTGCAAGACGGCATGGTCGTGATCACGGATTCGCCGCGCGTAGAGGCGTACCGCCGCGTCGCGCTCGATCTCATCATCGCCGATCATGGGCTTGATTCGACGCACTACTGCTTCTCGTGCGACAAGAACGGCGCGTGCGAGCTGCAAGCGCTTTGCCGTGAGTACGGCGTGCTGGAGTCTTCTTTCGAGGTTGCGCAGAAGCGCGAGCCCGTGCTGGACGCCAATCCGTTTCTTTCATACGATCCCAACCTGTGCATCCGTTGCCAGCGTTGCGTGGGCGCGTGCAACAGCGCTGCGCGCAACCATACGCTGCAGGCGGGAAAGCGCGGGGTTCGTACGGTTATCGAGGCGCCTTTCGGGGTCGATTGGCGCATGACCGATTGCGAGTCGTGCGGCACGTGCGCGCAGGCATGCCCGACCGGGGCCCTCACGGAGAAGCGCCGCGCGGCGTACCGCTCGTGGGAGACGAATCGCGTGCGCACCACGTGCCCGCATTGCGGCGTGGGATGCCAGCTTGACCTGGTGGTGAAGGATGGGCGCATCGTGGATGCGGAGGGAGCGCCCGGCCCTTCGAACAACGGCCTTCTGTGCGTGAAGGGACGCTCGGCCAGTTTCGACTTCGTCGACGCGCCCGATCGTTTGCGCACGCCGCTTGTCAAGAATCGCGAAACGGGCGAATTCGAACCTGCTACCTGGGATGACGCGCTTGATCTGGTGGCTCGTCGCTTCACGGAGCTGCGCGACGAGCATGGGGGAGCCTCCCTTGCGGCGTTCGCCTGTTCGCGTTCCACGAACGAGGACATCTACCTGTTCCAGAAGATGGCTCGAACGGCGCTGCAGACGAACAACGTCGACTGCTGCGCGCGTGTTTGACACGCTCCCACGGTTGCCGGTCTGGCAACCATGCTTGGTTCGGGAGCGATGACGAACTCAATTGAAGACGTGGTGAACGAAGCCGACGTGATCATGCTGGTGGGGTCGAACCCCGAGGAAGCCCATCCGGTCATCGGCATGCAGATACGCGCTGCGGTGGAACGCGGGTGCCGTTTGATCGTGGTGGACCCGCGCGACATCGGGCTGGCCGCGCAGGCGGACATTCACTTGAAGCTGCGCCCGGGCACCAACGTGGCTTTCGCCAACTGCATGGTGAACGTGATCCTGCGCGAAGGCCTCTACGATGCGGATTTCGTGCACGAACGCACGGAGGGCGTGGAGATCATGTCCGCGACGGTGCGCGATTACGTGCCGGAGCGCGTGGAGGATATCTGCGGCGTCGACCAACGCGATCTGGTGGCTGCGGCCAAGATGTACGGCAAGGCCCGAGTGGCTGCTATCGTGTACTGTCTGGGCGTGACGGAGCACTCCACCGGCACCGACGGCGTGATGGCGCTATCCAACATCGCTATGATCACGGGAAACTTGGGCAAGCGCGGCGGCGGCGTGAATCCGCTGCGCGGCCAGAACAACGTGCAGGGCGCGTGCGACATGGGCGCCGGACCCGACGATCTGCCGGGGTACCAGAAGGTGGCCGATCCCGAGGTGGTGCGCCGCTTCGAGCGCGCGTGGGGCACCGGCTTGCCGCGCGAGCGCGGCGTGAAGGCTACCGAGTGCTTCCCGTCCATGATCGAGGGCGGCATCAAGGGGCTGTTTTTGTTCGGCGAGGATCCTGTGCGAACCGATCCCGATACGGGGCACGTGATCCGCGCGCTGGAGTCGCTGGACTTCTTCGTGGTGGACGACCTGTTCATGACCGAGACGGCGAAGTACGCCGACGTGATTCTGCCCGGTTGCAGCTACGCTGAGAAGGAGGGCACGTTCACGAACACCGAGCGTCGCGTGCAGCGCGTGCGCAAGGCGGTGGACGTTCTGGCGGGCGCGCGTCCGGACACCGAGATATTCACCGAGGTCATGAATCGGATGGGGTATGCCCAGCCTTGCCTGACGCCGGCCGAGATCATGGACGAAGTGGCGTCCGTCACGCCCACCTACGGTGGCGTGAGCCATAAGCGCCTTGACGGCGACGGCGTTGCCGGGCGCGGTTTGCAATGGCCGTGCCCGAACGAGGAGCATCCGGGTACGCCCATCCTGCATGTGAGCGAGTTTTCGCAGGGCGTGGGGTCGTTCTCTACGCCAAGCTATCAGCCTTCGGTGGAGCTGCCCGATGCGGAGTATCCGCTCATGCTTACCACCGGGCGCATCCTGTACCAGTACAACGCCTGTGCGATGACCGCTCGCGCGCAGGGTGTGAACGAGGTTGCGGATCGTTCGTTCATCGAGTTGCACGAATGCGATGCGGCGGCTTTGGGCGTGTCCGACGGGGATCGTGTGCGCGTGTCGTCGCGTCGTGGTCAGATCGAGACGACGGCGCGCGTGTCGGGCAAGACCAACCCGGGCGAAACGTGGATGCCATTCCATTTCCAGGACGGCAACAGCAACTGGCTGACCATCGCCGCGCTCGACCGCGTGTCGAAGGCGCCTGAGTACAAGGTGTGCGCCATTCGGGTGGAGAAGGCGTAGAAGCGGACGAGCGGCGTGTGGAAGCAACCCGGCGCCTATGGCAATGCGCTGGGTGCTGAAAGCGTGCTTTCGGAGAGATCGCCGACAAAACGCCTGCCGCATCTTAGGATGCGGCAGGCGTGCGGCTCTAGGGGGCTGTATGCGGGGCGGGTGCTGTCACGGGTGCCGATTTGCGCCCACGCGCCGGCCTTTTGGCTCGCGCGACGGTCGTGCGGTGCATTCATTCCGATAAGGTTTCCAATTCGTTTCAGCACGATGGGGCTTTCTTGAAGTCGCATCGCGTTCGTTGACGACGTTGGTCGTGGTCGTCCATCATTAACCTATACATTCAATGCATGGGTGCAAACGAGTACAAGGAGCAGCATATGACGAAAACGCGCATCGGTATTTTGGGGTACGGCAATCTGGGCAGGGGCGTGGAACTCTCCTGCCGTCAAAACGACGATCTTGAGCTGGTCGCTCTATTCACTCGACGCGACCCCGCTTCCGTGAAGCCTTTGACCGAGGGCGTTTCGGTGTACTCTGCCGACGACTTGGCGGCGCACGCGGACGACGTGGACGTCCTTATCCTGTGCGGTGGCAGCGCGCGCGATCTGCCCGAGCAGACGCCGGCGTACGCCGGGTTGTTCAATGTGGTGGACTCCTTCGACACGCACGCGAACATCCCCGCGCATTTTGCGAACGTGGACGCAGCGGCAAAGGAAGGCGGCAAGGTCGCCGTCATTTCCGCGGGCTGGGATCCGGGCATGTTCTCGCTTGCGCGCCTGTACGCGAACTGCATTCTGCCCGAAGGTGCCGATTACACGTTCTGGGGTCGCGGCGTTTCCCAGGGTCACAGCGATGCGATTCGTCGCATCGAGGGCGTGGCCGACGCTCGTCAGTACACGGTTCCCGTTCCTGCGGCGCTCGAGTCCGTTCGGGCTGGTCAGAATCCTCAGTTGACCACGCGCGAGAAGCATACGCGCGAGTGCTTCGTGGTGGCCGAGGAAGGCGCCGATCTGGCTGCCATCGAGAAGGCCATCGTTGAAATGCCGAACTACTTTGCCGACTACGACACCACGGTCACGTTTATCTCGCAGGAAGAGCTTGATCGCGACCATGCGGGCATTCCCCATGGCGGTTCGGTGATTCGTTCGGGCTTGACCGGCGAAAACGGCGAGCATCGTCATGTGGTCGAGTTCTCGCTGAAGCTGGATTCTAACCCCGAGTTTACGGGCAGCGTGCTTACGGCGTGCGCTCGTGCGGCGCATCGCCTGAGCCGCGAGGGTCAGACGGGCTGCAAGACGATGTTCGACATCGCCCCGGCGTACCTGTCCTCCAAAAGCGGCGAGGAGCTGCGCGCTGAAATGCTGTAGCCGTTAAACGTTATGCATGGAAAGGCCCTGCCGTTTATTCAAAGCGGCAGGGCCTTTTTTGCGATAGTTTTGGGGCGCGCTTGTATACTGGGGTTTGAAGACGTGGCTGAAAAAGGAGCGTGCATGGCCGTCAACCGCCAGAAGCTGAAGCTGCTTCATCTCATGAAGATGCTTCAAGATGAAACCGATGACGAGCGCGGCCTTACTATGGCCGAGATCCTCGAGCGGCTAGGGGCGCTCGGTGTTTCGGCCGAACGCAAGTCGGTATACCGCGACATCGAGGCGTTGCGCGCTTTCGGCATGGATATACGCACGCGGCGTTGCGCCCCGGTCGAGTACGCGTTGGCTTCGCGAGATTTCACGCTTTCGGAGCTTGCGTTGTTGGTGGACGCAGTGCAAAGCTCGCGCTTCCTGACGCAGCGCATGAGCGACAAGCTGGTTCGCAGCGTGAAGCGGCTGGCTCCCGAGCGCCAGCGGGCGCTTCTGACCAGGCGTTTGCATGTTGAGGGTCGCATCAAGATGCAGAACGAGTCGGTGCTGGCCAACGTGGATCAGCTTCAGCGCGCTATGGCGCAGCGTTGCAGAGTGTCGTTTCTCTATTTCAAATACGATGCGCAAAAGCGCCGGGTTCGGCAGCGCAACGGTCGGCGCTACGAGGAAACTCCCGTGCAGCTGGTGTACGCAGACGGCTATTACTACTTGGTGGCATACAACGAGAAGCACGACGGGTTCCCTCATTACCGAGTGGACCGCATGGAGCATATCGCCCTGCTTGACGAGCCTGCTTCGCGCAACGACCGCATTGCCACGTTCGATGCGGGGAAGCTGGAGCAGCGCGCGTTCGGCATGTACGGAGGCGAGCCGGTTTCCGCAACGCTTTTGGTATCCGGCGAAGCCATGGGCGGCGTGATCGACCGATTCGGCGAAGACGTTCCCGTCACATCGGCGGGGGAGGAGCATGCGCATGTGCACGTGGCCGTTGTCGAGAGTCCGGCGTTTTTCGGCTGGGTGGCCCAGTTCGGCAGCCGGGTGCGCATCGAGAAGCCCGCGGTGCTTGCGAGCGCGTATCGCGATTACCTGAAGAGCATCCTCGACGCATACGAGTAGGACCGTTCGGAGTCGATGCCGAAACTGCTCATGCGCAGCCATCCTCCGTCATCCAAATGGGCTTCAAGGGCCAGGAGGCGTTTTCTTCCGTCGGTTTCGAACGCGAATCGCTCCACCGTGCGCCCTAATGCGTAGGAGCAGGGCCGAACGCTTCTCCAGAAGAAGGGCTGCGATGCGTGCGAACTGTTTTCTGGGCTGCTGCGCGACCCGAAGGTTGCAATGGGGGAGTCGGTCTCGACGTGGCCGCGGTGGATGGCTATGAGCGGGCTATGCATGGCGAATGCGGTGATGTCGCAAGTGTCGAGCCTGATCATGGTGGGTGCGTCGGCCAGCCAGCATGCTTCCCGTTCGTCCCATATGGAAAGCACGTCGATGATGCGCGATCCCGTTGCGCTGCGGACAGCCTGCATGCTTTCGCGCGAGAGGCGACGAGCATCGCTGCTCCAGCGTCGGTATAGGCTTGCGAAGACGGCCGCCGCATCTGCGGAGGCCGGGCGAAGCGATGGTCGAGACTGCGATCGCAACGGTGCCAAAGCGTCCTTCACGGTATCCCCCCTTCCTTTAGAGCATCATGGCTGCGATTGTCGCCAGGGAAAACAGGATTCCCGCGCCTGCCGCCATGATGCGCTCGCCTGACGACAGGTTGTAGCTGACGCCTTGCATTCCCTGAAGGAGGCGCGGCTTCGCTGAGGTGTCGTTTCGAGCGGCCCTGCGTCGATCGAAACACTCGCTCGAAGGCTCATGCTCTGCGACGTTGTGCTGGTTTCGCGCGTGAAGCGCTTGCTTGCGGCCAGGGTAGAGGCCGCCGGCTATCGCGCGGATTTCCGGGTTCGCTGCTGAGGTCTGCGCGTGCGAGGCGTGCGCGGTTGTGCGGGAGGAATGGTCGGTATCGATATGCCGGGTTGCGATGGCTGCGGTGCTCATGGGGCCTCCTTGCTTTGGATCTGGCGAGTATGCTGCGCAGTGTACCGGAGAAGGGGTGAGTTATGAGTACCACTATTGGTACAATTGTTGAATAAAATGGGAGAATGAAAAAAGAACCGCCGAAGCGGTTCTTTTCGTCGAGCAAGCGTTGTCGAAAAAGGCTATTCCTTGCCGTTCCAGCAGTAGGTGCATACCTGGTTGCGATCGATGCCGATGGCTTCCAGCATGCCGTCAAGCGACTGGTAACCCAGCGAATCGAAGCCCATCTGCTCGCAGATTGCGTGCAGCATGCACTGGCCGCGCTCGGTGGAGCTGTCGGCGTATTCCTCCAGGTGCTCCTGACCCTCGTCGCCTTCGAGCTGCTGCACTACGCGGCGCGCGATCAGATCCATCTCGGACTTGCTGCTTGAGAAGCTCAGGTATTTGCAGCTGAACATGATGGGCGGGCAAGCCGAGCGCATGTGCACCTCGGACGCGCCGCATTCGTACAGGAAGTCCACCGTTTCGTGCAGCTGGGTGCCGCGCACGATGGAGTCGTCTACGAACAGCAGCTTTTTGTCGCGGATGAGCTCGGGGATGTGGATCTGCTTCATTTTGGCCACGCGGTTGCGAACCTCTTGGTTGCTGGGCATGAACGAACGCGCCCACGTGGGCGTGTACTTGATGAACGGGCGGGCGAACGGCGTCTTGCATTCCGTTGCGTATCCGATGGCGTGCGGTACGCCGGAATCGGGCACGCCCGCCACGTAGTCCAGGTCGGGCAGGGTACCGGCAGCGGCTTCGTTGCGCGCCATGACGGCACCGTTGCGGTAGCGCATGACCTCGACGTTCACGCCTTCGTAATTCGAGTTGGGGTAGCCGTAGTACACCCACAGAAATGCGCAGATCTTCATCTTGTCGCCTGCGGGGGCAATGGTCTGGTACCCGTCAGCGTCGATGCGCACGATTTCGCCGGGGCCCAGTTCGTACTCGTCGTCGTAGCCCAGCTTGTGGTACGCAAACGACTCGAACGAGATGCAGAACCCGTCGTCGTTCTTGCCGATGAGCACGGGGAGGCGCCCCATCTTGTCGCGCGCCGCGATGATGCGGCCGTCCTCGGTCATGATCAGCAAGGTGAGCGATCCTTCGATCGCATCCTGAGCATGCTTGATGCCCGAGACGAAGTCGTCTTTCTGGTTGATGAGCGCAGCCACCAGCTCGGTGGTGTTGACGGCGCCGGAGCTCATGGCCATGAACTGGCGGTTGCCGTCGGTGAAGTAGGATTCCACCAGCTGTTCGGCATTGTTGATGGCGCCTACGGTGGTGATGCCGAAGGTGCCCAGATGCGATCGCACCAGAAGCGGCTGCGGATCGGTGTCGCTGATGCAGCCGATGCCGCTGCATCCGTGGAATCCGGGAAGGTCGTCTTCGAAGCGCGTGCGGAACGGCGTGTTCTCGATCGAATGGATTTCGCGCTGGAAGCCCTCGTCGTCGTGGAAAATCATGCCCGCGCGCCGCGTTCCCAAGTGAGAGTGGTAGTCCACGCCAAAAAACACGTCCAGCACCACATCATGATGTGATGCAGCCCCGAAGAATCCGCCCATTATGTACCTTTCGTCTTGCCCTGCCGCCTCGTCCTGCAAAAGCATCAGTATAAAGCTCCTGAAGCCTTGCAAGGCCGAGGTCGTGGGACGATCCGCGGTTTCTGCACGAGAAGCGCGGGCAGCGGCGGCGCCGTCGACTTTGCGAAGCCGTGCCCAAAGTTGCGTGCAGGGTCGAAGGGGCGGGCGTTTCGCTCTTTCGAGCTGGCGGCGTTGGGCGCAGCTGGGGGCTTGATGGAATTTTCGATCGGAGCGTTCGCGCTTGCGTGGAGGCAGGTACTGTTGTTTCGTTCAAAGGATTCGAGGGAAAGCGTGCGCATGAAGAAGATTCTGATGATTGCAACCGGGGGCACCATCGCTTCAGCCGAGGATGGCTGCGGACTTGCCCCGTCGCTGACCGGCGAGGAGCTGGCTCGGTTCGTGCCGCAGGTGGAGGGCTTGTGCGCGTTGGACGTGGTGCAGCCTATGAACATCGACAGTACGAACATGCGACCTGCTGATTGGATGCTCATTCGCGACGAAATCGCGCGTGCCTACGATGCGTACGACGGGTTCGTGGTGCTGCACGGCACCGACACCATGGCGTATACGGTAGCGGCGCTTTCGTACCTGATCCAGGGGAGCGGAAAGCCCATTGTGCTGACCGGTTCGCAACAGCCCATGGGCAGTCCGTTCACCGACGCGAAGCTCAACGTGTACCAAAGCCTTCTGTACGCGCTTGACGATCGATCGTGCGACGTGTCCGTTGCGTTCGGCGGCTCGGTGATCGCGGGTACTCGTGCGCGCAAGCAGCGCACCATGAGCTTCAACGCGTTTACGAGCGTTAATTTTCCCGAGATAGCCCTTATCAGGAACGATCGCGTGATCCGGGCGGCCTCGCCCGTTCGATGCGCGGACGAGGGGTCGCTTCGTCTGTTCGATCGCTTGAACGAGCGCGTGTTCGTTCTCAAATTGACGCCGGGAATGAGCCCAAGCGTGTTCGAACTTTTGGAGCGCGACTACGATGCGGTGATCGTGGAGACGTTCGGCATTGGGGGAATTCCTGCGTACCATGACTTCCACCAGGCCCTTTTCGACTGGGTCGATGCCGGGAAAACCCTGGTGATGACCACGCAGGTGCCCGAAGAGGGGTGCGATTTGGGCGTGTACGAAGTGGGACGAGCCTTTGCCAACCATCCCGGCATTCTCAAGGGCGGCGATATGACCACCGAGGCTTTGGTGGCGAAGACCATGTGGGCCCTTGGGCAAACGACCGATGCGGACGAGATTCGATCGTTGTTCTATCGGGTGGTGAATCACGATCGGACGGTAGAGGGCTAAGGCTTTCGCACGGCTTGCTCGCGCGGGGCTTCGCTGCGCGAGTGGCTGCGGGATCGCGCAGCCGCCCGCCGGGCTAGATCACGATGCCGTTGCAGTGGTCGATCTCGTGCTGGATGATCTGCGCGGTCCATCCGGCGAACGACTTCGTCTTGGAGCGAAACGCCTTGTCTTCGTAGCGAACCTTGATGGTTCGGTAGCGTGTGGCGGCGCGCCTGCCGAGCAGCGAGAGGCAGCCTTCTTCCGTTTCGAAGGGGCCTGCGCAGCTGATGATTTCCGGATTGAACATGATGCGCGACGTGCCTTCGTCGTCGAATACGATGATGCGCTTCGGTACGCCGATCATGTTGGCGGCCATTCCGACGCATTCGTGCGAGTGGGCGGCCAGCGTGTCGAGCAGGTCTTGCGCCGTTTGGACATCGGCGGTTGTCGCCGGTGCGCAGGGCTGCGCAAGAAACGTTTGGTTTCTCATGATGGGCTTGATCACGGCAGGGCCTTTCGGGATGAGACGACGGGATTCGGGGAGGTCGGTGGCTTGCGCGAACGGGATACGGCGCAAACGGTCAAAGGGCGGCTTCCATGCGCTTCTTGAGGTCGGCGATGCGATCTTCAATGAGGGCGAGACAGGTTTCGAACGAGCTATCGTCTTTGCCGCTGGGGTCTTCGGGCCCCCAATCCTCGCGATGCGCGCATGGAAGCGCCGGGCACGCAACCCCGCAGCCCATGGTGACAACCCAATCGACGGGCGGAATATCGTCGAGCGGCTTTGACCGAAGCCCGTCGGTTCCGTATCCATGGTTGGCAAGCGTTTGCAGTGTCTGGTGGTTTATGTGCTCCCGGGGGTGCGTGCCGGCCGAGCAAGCTGCAAAGGTGCCTTTTGCGATCTGCTTCGCGATTGCTTCTGCCATTTGGCTTCGACATGAGTTGTGCGTGCAGACGAAAGCAACTCGAGGAATCGGGCGGCTTGTCGTTTGGGGATGGCTGCGTTCGGGACCGAAAGGCTCTGCTTCGTGCAAGGGTGCTCCATTCTAGGCGTGCGGCATCAACCGCGCTTGGATCCTTGGCGGCTGATGCCGCCCTTGTGGCCCGAGGCCTTGTTCGGGCCGATGCCTGCGCGCGGGTTGCGATTGAGGGGAGCCGAAGCGGCGCGCCCGCCTTTTGCGGCGAGCGCGCGAATCCAGCGGTCTCGATCGGGGTTGCTGGACGGTTTTGCCATGATGGTTCGGACTGCCTGAGCGCGCGAGCTAGACCAGCTTGCCCTTGCAATGGTCGATCGTGTGCTGAATGATCTGGGCTGTCCAGCCGTTGAAGTCCTTCTTGCGGGCAACAAGCGTGCCGTCGACCTGCTCTTCGTAGGCGATTTTGACGCGATCGTAGCGCGTTACCTTGGAATCGGCCTCCAAGGAAAGGCAGCCTTCGACGGTCTTGAACGCGCCGAGCGCCTGCAGCAGCTTGGGGTTGTACATGACGTGCGGCTGGTCGTTGTCGTCAAGATAGGCGACAACGCAGGTGGCGGCGCCAATTTGATTGGCCGCCAAGCATGCGGCGCCTTCGAGCGAGGTCAGCGTGTCGATCAGATCCTGCGCAACCGACGCGTCTTCGGCGGTGGCTGCAGCGCAGGGCTGCGAGAGGATGGCCTCGTCCTTTACCAGTTCCTTGATCATGATGCTCCCGTCTTCGTGGGTTTGAAACGCCCGCGGTGCTGCGTGCGCGCTGCGGGGTTGATTTTCCTGGACGAATTCTATCACGAGGAAGCCTGAGGGGGCGTGGGAGCATGCACGCGGCGCGTTCGGAGCGCGCACGCAGCAAGGTTGGCCCGGCGCGTTCGGCACGCTGTGCGGTCCGCGGCGTCTTCGGTCGCTACTTCCAGCGCTTGAGGTGGGGAAGCAGCGCGCCCATGAACGAGACGGCCTCGTCGCGTGAAACGTGGCAGGATTCGGCCATGTACGGGGCGCAACGCTCGATAAGCTCCTCAAGCGACTCGTCTTCGACGAATGCGCCGTCGCGATAGCACCATGAGCAGTAGTCGGCGGAAGGTGCGCCGTCGGCTTCGCTGCCGTAGTCTTTCGGTTGGTAAAAGGGCATGCCGCAGCTTTGGCAGTAGTCTCCGTCGGGCATCTCGAGCAAGTGGGTGACGGGGAGGTCGAAGGTGGCCGAGATCAGCTTGCACATATCGATGCCGGGTGTGGTCTCGCCGTTTTCCCAGCGAGATACCGCTTGGCGCGTTACGAAAAGCTTGCGGGCGACGTCTTGCTGCGTGAGGTTGCGCTCTTTGCGCATGGTTACGAGGGCGTCTGCGATGGTCATGGGGCGTCCTTTCAGGCGGGCGGAAGCGGCGATGCGCCGCAAGGACATTGAACCATGCGAGGTGCGAAAACGTAAAGCAACGAGTTGTTGCGGCGCGGTGGCAGCGGCTAGGGTTCTTGCGGTCGCTTCGCGTGGCCCAGGCGCGACCGTCGAGGCCACACGCGCAGGTTGGAACTTGCGCACGTGGCGCTCGGGCAACGTTGAGGCTTGGCTTGGCGGTGCGCTTGCGCTACTGCGCGCGCTTTCGCACCGCTCGACTCTCCTCGTCAAGCAGCTGGTGCGCGTAGGCTATGGCGTCGTCGATGTTGCCGCGGAAATGATCTTCGCCGACCAAATCCACGAAGCCTGCGCGCCGCATGGTCTTCATAGGCTGCTCGTTGGCATGCGAGAAGATGAGGCTCACGCCGTTTTCGCGGCAGTAGTCATACAGGTTCTCCAGTGCGTTCATACCCGTGGAGTCGAGCGAAGGCACGCCGCGCATGCGGATGATCAGGTACTTCGTGAACGACTTTACCGAAATGTCCGTAATGCGGTCGGTCATGCCGAAGAACATGGGGCCGTTGATCTCGTACACGCGCACGCTTTTCGGCAGCTCGCGAAGATGGGTGACCTCGGAGTCCTCGTCGCAGTAGTACTTCCAGCCGCGAACCTCGGTTTCCTTGCTGACCATCTTCATGAACAGGACCACGGTGATCAGCATGCCCACGCCGATGGCTACCACCAGGTCGAACACGATGGTCAGCGTGAAGGTCAGAAGCAGCGTGGCGACGGCCCCCTTCGACGTGGTCTTGCACAGGTGCGCGAAGTTGCGCCAGCCGGACATGTTGTACGCGACGTGCAGCAGGATAGCCGCGATGGTAGGCATGGGGATGAAGGCCGCATAGGGCATGAAAAACGCCAGGACGATGAGCAGCACTATCGAGTGGGTCATGCCGGCGACGGGGGTGCGCCCGCCGTTTTTGACGTTCGCGGCCGTGCGGGCGATGGCTCCCGTTGCCGGAATGCCGCCGAACAGCACCGATGCGACGTTGCCTGCACCTTGGGCCACAAGTTCCATGTTGCTGCGATGGTGGGAGCTGATCATGCTGTCGGCGACCACGCAGGACAGCAGCGATTCGATCGCGGCCAAGATGGCGATGGTGATGCCGTTTGCCATTTGCTCGCGGAAAATATCCAGGTCGAGCTGCGGAACGTGGAAGGAGGGAAGCCCGCTGTTGATGGTGTAGAGGTCGCCGATGGTGTTCACGTTCATTCCGAAGCCGTTCACCATGGCCACTCCGGCGATCAGCGCCACCAGGGAGCCGGGGATCCTTTCGCTCACCTTGGGCCAGGCGAAAAGAACGGCAAGGCACACGACGCCTACCGCGAATGCTTGCCAATTGACCGTGGAGATGCTTTGGGCTACGGCTTGGAGCTTGTCCATGGTTTCAACCGTGGGCGCGCCTGCGGGAAAGGTGAGCCCTAGGAAGTCCTTCGCCTGTCCGATGACGAGCGTTGCCGCGATGCCCGCGGTGAAGCCCGTGGTGATGGTGTACGGCACGAAGCGAATGATAGCGCCGAGCTTGAAGAATCCCATGAGCATGAGCAGGATGCCGGCGATGATGGTGGCGGCGATCAGGCCGTCTATGCCGTCTGCGGCCACGATGCCGGCTACGATAGTGGCGAACGCTGCGGTGGGGCCGGAGATCTGCACGCGGCTTCCGCCTAAGAAGGCGATCAGGAACCCGGCGACGATGGCCGTGTAGAGTCCCTTTTCGGGGCTGACGCCGGAGGCGATGGCGAGGGCGATGGAGAGGGGCAGGGCAACTACCGCTACCATGATGCCCGAAACGATGTCTTTGGGCAGCTGCTTTTTGAGCTCTTCTTTGCTGGAATGCTTGATGATGCTGAACAGGATAGGTTTGATTTTGTCGCGTTGCATGGTCGATTCTTCTGGGTCGTGTCGGGCTTTGCGGTGTTGCGCCCCCGCAAACAAGACGTTCCGCCCAAGCGTGGCGCCGGGCGGAACGCGAACGTGTTCGTTTTGCAGTTGGTGTTTGCGACGGGAATGTGCATTCTATCGCGCAAATGACAATATGGCAACCGTTGTACGATAGGGAGCCGTTCTGGGTTGACGAAACCCTGAAGGCGGTGTCCTTTTGTCGCGACTGTGCTGCCGTGTTCGACCCGATGCCCCCGACGTCCTTGCTCGGAGCGTCGCGATTCGCAATAATGGAAGCATGAGAAGGATAGATGACATATTCGCTACGCGCAAGCAGCCGGTCTCTTTCGAGATTTTCCCTCCGAAGGGGGATTTGACGCTCGATGCGGCTCATGGGGTTGCGGCTTCTTTGGCCGATCTTGTTCCCGACTTCATCAGCGTGACGTATTCGGCGGGAGGGAGCGGCAACCAGCAGGCTACGGCTGAAGTCGCTTCGCTTATCCACCACGACTTCGATGTTCCTTCGGTTGCGCATCTGACGTGCATCAACTCCACCGAGGAGGCGCTGACCGCGGCGATTGACGATCTGCGTCGTCGCGGGGTCTCCAATGTGCTCGCCTTGCGCGGAGACGTTGTGTCCGCCTGCGACCCGTCGCCGTTCAAGTATGCCAAGGACCTTATCATGAGGTTGGCCGACGAGGGGTTTTGCATTGGAGCGGCGGCTTATCCCGAAGGCCATATCGAGTGCACCGACTTCAAGGCGTCCGTCGCTCATCTGAAGCAGAAGCAAGATGCAGGTGCGAGCTTTTTCGTCACGCAGCTGTTCTTCGACAACCAGTATTACTACCGCTTTCGCGAAGCGGCCGAAAGAGCGCACGTCACGGTGCCCATAACGTGCGGCATCATGCCGTTTTTGAGCAAGGCTCAGATACAGCGCATGGTGTTCATGTGCGGCGCCTCGCTGCCGTCTCCCATCATCAAGCTTTTGGCGAAATACGAAAACGCTCCCGATTCCCTGCGGTCGGCCGGGATCGAGTTCGCGTGCGAGCAGCTGGTCGATCTTCAGAAGCACGGCGTTGACGGATTGCATATTTACACGATGAACCAGCCTGACATCGCGCGCGCCTGCGTGAGCGCGCTCAGGGGCTCCTGGGGTGCGGAAGGCGGTCGGCATGGCGGGCTTTGATCGCGCTGAAGTGCTGCGTTACCTGGGATATCATGGCCAAGCCCTCGATGCCGAGCTTTTGGCCCGACTCGAGGACGTGATGCGTGCGTGCGAGAAAGCAGTGAAGCCGCGGTGCGTTTGGCGGGCGTTTCCCCTTGATCGAGAACGAGGAAGCGATACGTGCGTTTGGCTTGAGGGCATGCCTCAGCCGCTGGAGGGAAAAGACATTGCCGCGCATCTTCAGGGGGCGAGGGAAGCCGTTTTGATTGCCTGCACGCTGGGGTCGTCGTACGAGCGAGAGTACCAGCGAAGGGTCGCGGTCAGTCCAACGGAGGCGCTGTTCTTCGATGCGGCGGCTTCCGCCTTGGTCGAATCCGCCGCATCCGATGCGGAGGAGCAGGTGACTTGCTATGCCGCTGAGCGCGCATGCGCCGTGAACCGCCGCTACAGCCCTGGATACGGTGACTTTCCCCTGACCGTGCAGAAGGGTTTGCTCGACGTGCTCGATGCGCCGCGAAGCATTGGCTTGACGGCGACGTCGGAGTGCTTGCTTGTCCCGACGAAGAGCATCACGGCCGTTATGGGGGTGTTCGACGGCGCGGTGAGCGATGCGGTGCGAGCGTCGTGCGAAACGTGCGCGCTTGAAGGGCGCTGCGCGTGGAGAAAACAGGGAAGGACATGCTGCGGCGACGACGCCTAGCGTGCGGAGGGAGAACATGATGGCGAACGATGGGCGAGCGAGCATGCCGGACAGCTTGGAGGGCTTGGTTATCAAGGATGCGCATCTGGAGCGCGTGCTGCAAGGCTTGGACTTTCTTGTGCAGGACGGCGCCATGGGCACCATGCTTCAAAAGCAGGGGCTGACTGCCCATGGCGAGCTTCCCGATTTGCTGAACTTCGCGAATCCCGACGCCATTACCGCTGTTCACGCTTCTTACGTTGAAGCGGGCGCGGAAATGGTCACCACCAACACGTTCAGTGCGAACGCTCATAAGCTGGAGGGCCGCGCGGAGGTGGCCGACGTGTATCGTGCGGCCGCCGCTTGCGCGCGTGCCGCGGGCGCGCGCTACGTGGCCGGAGGGATGGGCCCGCTCGGTGTTTTGCTGGAACCGCTTGGCACGCTGTCGTTTTCCGATGCTTACGATATGTTCTGCGAACAGGTGCGAGCGATCGTGGCGGCTGGGTGCGACATCGTGCTGATAGAGACCATGACCGATCTGCGGGAAGCGAAAGCGGCTCTTCTTGCCGCTAAGAATTGCTCGAATCTTCCCGTATTCGTTTCGATGACGTTCGGGGAGGACGGCCGAACGTTTTTGGGGACGCCTCCCTCGGTGGCGGCGGCGACGCTTTCCGCTTTGGGCGCGCATGTGGTCGGCGTCAACTGCTCGCTGGGCCCCGATGAGCTGGTGCCTGTTGCGCACGAGCTTTTGAGGTTCGCGCGCTGCCCCGTTGTGGTGCGCCCCAACGCCGGCATGCCGCGCATTGTTGATGGACGCACGGTATACGACGTCGAGCCTGACGAGTTCGAGCGCGCGATGGACGGGATCGTTTCCGCGGGCGTGACCGTGATCGGGGGCTGCTGCGGAACGTCCCCGGTGTTCGTGGAGCGTCTTGCGCGGCTGGCGAAGGGCCGGTCGGTTGCCCCGCGCGACAAGGTTGACGCGTTCGTTGTCACGAGCGCCCAAGAAGCGGTGGTGCTCGAAAAGGACGCGCATCGCGTTGCGATGATCGGCGAGCGCATAAACCCGACGGGCAAGCCGCGCTTGCGGGCCGCTTTGCGCGACGGCGACTACGATTACCTGGTGGGGGAGGCGGTTGTCCAGCAGGAGGCGGGAGCCGAGATCCTCGATGTGAACGTGGGGCTACCCGAGCTCGACGAGGCGGACGTTCTCTCGCGCGCCGTTTTGAGGCTGCAGGCAACGTCGACGCTGCCTTTGCAGATCGACTCGAGCGACCCTTGCGCCATCGAGGAAGCGGTGCGCGGCTATGCGGGCAAGCCGCTCGTCAATTCCGTGAACGCGAAGCGGGAGAGCTTGGAGGCCATTCTTCCCATCGTGAAGCGCTACGGCTGCGCGGTGGTAGGCTTGACGCTTGACGAGCACGGCATTCCGTCAAGTGCCGAGGAGCGGTTCGCCTTGGCTAAGCGCATTGTTGATCAGGCGGTTTCGCACGGGATTCCGCGCGAGGACATCGCCATCGACTGCCTTGTCATGTCGGTGGCGACGAACCAACGCGAAGCATGCGAGATTTTGCGCGCGGTAAGCATGGTCAAGGAGCGTTTGGGCGTGCGCACGGTGCTCGGCGTGTCGAATATCAGCTTCGGCTTGCCCGAGCGGGAGCTGATGACGGCGACGTTCCTTGCGGCCGCTTTGGGGGCGGGGCTCGACATGCCCATCCTCAATCCGATGTCCGTGCGCTGCCGGGACGTTGTAGAGAGCTTTCGCGTGTTGAGCGGCGAAGACGAAAACGCCGCATCGTACGTTGAGCGCTATGCCGTGAGCGCCGGCGGGTCTGAAGACGCGGCCAAGGGATCGCGGGAGCCGGTGCCGAGCGCCGATGATTCGAGCGGCGTAAGCGCTGGGGCCGACGACGAGGTGCGCGCAATCGAGCAGCTGATCCTTACGGGGCGCAAGGGGCCCATGGCCGATGCGACGCGGGGCCTTTTGCGGTCGCGAGACGCGCTGTCCCTGATCAACGACGTGTTTATTCCTACGCTCAATGAGGTTGGCGACAGGTTCGAACGAGGCACGTTCTTCCTTCCGCAGCTCATGGCTTCGGCGGAGGCCGTCAAGGCCGGTTTCGACGTGATCAAAGACCAGGCGGGTGCGAGCGAGCTTGACCGCGGGCAGGTTATCGTGCTTGCTACGGTGAAGGGCGATATTCACGACATAGGGAAGAACATCGTCAAGATGCTGCTCGAGAACTACGGGTATCGCGTGGTCGATCTTGGGCGCGATGTTTCGCCTGAAGCGGTTGTGGACGGGGTTCGGGAGTGCCATGCGAGGTTGGTGGGATTGTCCGCCTTGATGACGACGACCGTCAAGGCGATGGAGCAGACGATCGCGCTTTTGCACGCTGAGGTCCCGGGTGCTGCCGTAATGGTGGGCGGCGCGGTTTTGACGGAAGAGTACGCTCGGATCATCGGCGCGGATTACTACGCAAAGGATGCCGCTTCGTCCGCTCGCATAGCGGAGCAATACTTCTCTGACCTGCATGCGGAAGCGGTTCCCGCGAGCTGAGGCTTGCATTGGCTCGCGGCGCTTTCGCCTCTGTGCAGAGCAGATGGTTTACGCAATGGATCATTTATCCTTGCTTGTATATAAACTCTTTCATGTATAAACAATTCTATAGTAGACTCCGCCTGGCATAATTCGGGGTCGATTTATTCGACCGGAAATGGAAGATGGGCGGCTATGACGACGGGGGTTGTCTTGTCGCCTTACGTTCGTATTAAGTAAGGATTGCTTATGACAAGAATGAGAATGCCCGTAATTGCGCTGCTTCTGATGGCGCTGATAGGCTTGTCTCCGGTATATGCTGCGCCCGCTTCAGCGGTTGGGGTTGCAGCCGGCCCTCTTGAGATTACCAGCATTTTCGACGGGAAAGACGTGTACGCGATCAATGCGAAGGACCCCTCGGGAAACACGCTGGGGGTTATGGTCGAAGACAAGCAGAATCCCGGGCACTTGAAGAAGACGAACTACGTTGCCGTGGCTGTTATCAGCCACGAGGAAAAGCCGGTTTATTGCCTTGAGGCCGACGTGATGGTCGACCCCCTTAAAATGGGCGATTACCAGCCCTCGGATTTGACGCTCACTTCCGATATGATCAACACCATGAGCCTGTATTCTCATTTTGGATACGGCAACGAAGACAACGACGACAGTCAGAACAAGCTGTGGTACGTTGCCACGCAGCTTCTTATCTGGGAAGAGCTGGGAAACTCGAATTTCAAAGAGTTCGCCTTGGTCAAGAATGACGGTTCGGGGTCTGCCGAACAGATGCCTGCCGAAATAGCGCAGACCATCGACAGCATGAAGCAGTCCATCAAGGACAAGGTGGCGGATTATCGCGAAAAGATGGCGTACGTGCCGCAGTTCATGTTCAATGGAAACGAGATCGATGGAACCCTGACCGTTTCCAAAAAGGAACTTCTTCAGGGGATCGTGGTAAGCGAGAAGTCCGACAAGGTGATTTCGGACGACGAGTTGGGCGATATCGTCGTGCCCGAGGGGCTGCGCGTGGAGAAGAGGCCCGAAGGTCTTTTCATCCAGGCGACGGAGTCGGTTTCGTTTGGCGAGAACGAGATTCTTATTAATCTGTTCAAGCCGCAGGACATGGGCAAGAGCATAAGCTTCGTTGCTCCGGGAAGCCAGACCATCGGCAGCTTTGCCCTTTCGGAGAGCTTGCAGCGCACCGTCGCTTTGCGCGTAAGCGTTGCCGACGAAGGCGCGACCGCGCTCATGAGCAAGACCGCCGTGGCCGGCTCCGGCGAGCTGGAGGGCGCCTCCCTCAAGGTCGTCAAGGGGGGCTCCGCCGACGGCGAGGCCGTGGCCGAGTGGGTCTCGGGCCCCGAGCCGCGCTCGGTGGAGCTGGCCCCGGGCGTCTACACGATGGTGGAGACGCGCGCCCCGCGGGGCTACGAGGTGGCCGAGTCGATCGTGTTCCGCGTGCGCGAGGGCGCCGTGGAGGTCCGCTCCGGGGACGGGTGGGCCGCCGCGGCCGGGTCCGTGGTGCGCATGGAGGACCGCGAGATAGCCGATCCTGGCTCTAACAAAAATGAGGAGAAGCCTGATTCTCCCGAAACCGGCAAGAACGTCGGAACTGATGACAACGGTCAGGGCAAGCGGGCTGCAGTGGGCTACAAGGGTCTCGTTCGCACGGGGGATCACAGTCCTCTTTCGCCTGCTCTTGCGGCGGTTGCTGCGGCGGGCGGTGTTCTTGCTATGGCTTTGAGGAAGAGGGAAATTTAAAGGAAGCAAGCAGATCGTTTCGCATTGCCTGAACTAAAGCTTGTCCCTGGAAGTAACGCTCGCTTCCAGGGACGAGTTGTTTTTTGCTGCCGCGTGTCGGGATGGAGCGGTCTGCGCGATGGAAGCCTCGCATCGAGTGTTCGAACCGCTCGCGTCGCGAGCTTTTGCCGCTTGAAGACGCGGTCCTTCTGGCTCGTTTTCGAGGATCGGGTTGAGGAAGTGCGGGGATTGCGGCGGGTTATCCGCTTGTCGATGACGGCAATGCGCGTTTGCTTGCGGTTGATTTCGACAAGGATGATTAACGGCGGGCGGTAAGTGCGTTTCGGATCGCGCGCGATCGGGAGGGTGCTCCTGCGGCGGTCGAGCGTTCGCGATCGGGCGATGTGCCCACATGAGGGCATTTTTCGCCGAGCCGGTGGCAGCGACGGATGTTCGCAAGCTTTGCTGCGCCTTGTCGGCACATGCAGTGCTCATCGGATCGAGCGCGCGATTCAAATCGTACGACCGCTTATTTCCCCGTCAGGGCTCTGTTCCGATTGGTGGTTTCGGCAATGCGATTTGCGTTGCCGCTTCGGAGTGGCGCATGTCATGACGGTAAACCCTTGTTCATGGGAGCATCGTTTCAAACTTACGATGATCAGCGGCGGTTTCCATCATCGCTCAAACGCATGACGTCGAAAGTCAGTTTAAAGCTTAATTCGAAAGACATGCCTGCGAGCGTGCGGATCATGCGGTCGAATCTGCCGTACGTGTCAAAAGAGGGGATGGCAACTGCAGCGATTGGCCGGATAAGGCGCGCAACCTGCGTTTGGGGGCAGGCGTTGCAAGGGCCGGTCGATTAGAGTTGAGTTCAAAGGAGCGTTGCGCTCCGAGCAGGAGCTTGCTGTTGAGGCGCTGGCGACTTGCGATGTCGGCATTCTTGTTGCTCCGCCGGGGCGCTCGAAACGGTAGCGCTGCCGAGCTGTTTGGCAAGGTCCTCTTGGAGCATCCTGCGGCGGCAGGCGCCATAGGATTTCTTTCGAGGCTGATAATGCAAGGGAGATCGGCCACGGCTTATCCGTCGTGTGCTCCTATTGGCGGAACCGATGCGCGATGCTTTGCCTTGCGCCTACAGGCTTTGTGCTTGCAGCGCTTGCCATGTTGGGCATGAAGTGCTCGAAATGGTTGAAATTCGTATTCCTTCTTGTCTTCGGCGGAATTCTTCTGGTACCGCAAGCGCTCATGGTAGGGGCACGGTGGTGCAACCTATCCTCTTGGTGCCCTTTTTCCATCGCGCCCCGACGGATGTCCTGCCGGAGCGCGATCTATTTCTGGCGTCACCACGTATTCGGTGCTTGATCTTTGTGCAGGCTTACGATTGTTCTTTCGCCGCGTTTTGCCCGGCGATGCGCCCGTAGACTGTGCAATCGGTAATCGCGCAGCTTCCCAAGCGCACGGCGCCGTGCGTTCCGCCCGTTATTTCGCCAGCTGCGTACAATCCGGGAATGGGCTTGAAGTCTTGGTCGATAACCTGCGCCTGCAAAGTGGTATGCAGTCCGCCCATGGTGTGGTGGACTTTCGGCCATAGTTTGGCGGCGTAATACGGAGGCGTTTGCGTCGGTTCGGCGCCAACTTGCACCTTTGCGCCGAAGTCCTCGTCCTTTCCTTGGGCCACGAAGCCGTTCCATCGTTGGACTTCGGCAAGGAACGTTTCCTCGGGTATTTCAAACTTGTCCGCAATCGCATCGAGGGTTTGAAATTCCATAATCACGCCCTTTTTGAGACCTCCTTCGAAGATGTGCTGGGCCACTTGCTTTTTAACCGTTGGGGCGTCCGCGATGATAAGCGTGGGATGGTTGATCTCGAGCATGAGGTCGGCACGCTCTTTGCGGTCCCCTGTTTCCTTGACGAATCGTTTTCCCGTAGCGGGGTCGATCATCAGCCCGTAGCCCACAAGCCGTTCGCAAAATTGCGGGCAATAGCCAAAGCCCTCTTCGTCGGGACTGGTCCACGGCCCTAGCTGGATCCAATCCATGTGCACGTCCATGGCTTTGTGCTTGAGCGCTTCCCTCAAAGCCTCGCCCGTTGCTCCTTGGTGATTTGTGCTTGCAAAGGAGTCTGTCAGGCGCGGTTCGTGTATAGCCCGCATGGGAACGTCTTGGGAGAATCCGCCTGCTCCGAGTACGACGGCTTTTTTTGCCTTGATGTAAGCCAGGGTGCCGCTGTTTTCTTGCCCGAACTTGTATTTTTTGCGAACTTCGGCACCGACGATTCGTCCTGAAGCATCCTCGACGAGCCGTTCCATTTTGGTGCCGAGCGTCAGTTCAACTCCCAGACTTTCCAGATAGGCGACTTCGGCCTTGACGATGTCCGCCCCCGTTGCATTCTCGGTCGTGTTGGTTCGGGGAACCGAGTGGCCTCCATGGAAATTGAGCTTTGTGAATTTGACTCCGATATCGGTAAGCCATTGGACGGCGGCACCGGAATTTTCTGCAAGCACTTTCACTTTATCCAGATGGTTGTAGTATTTTCCGGCTTTAAGCATATCCGCCATCATAAGGTCGACGCTGTCCTCGATGCCCGCTTCTTTCTGCAAGGGGGTGCCGACAGCGGCCATGTCTCCGCCATTGATGCTCGAGTTGCCTCCGTACGTCGTCATTTTATCGATAATGACGACATCGCTGCCGGCTTTTTTTGCTTCGATGGCTGCGGCGAGCCCTGCGAACCCGGTGCCCACTACCAAGACGTCGGTTTCGCTGTCCCATGCAACCGAGGCAGCATCGAGATTGTTCGTTTGGCCCTGCGTGTCTTCCGAAGACGACTTCGCAGGTGCGCAAGAAGCAAGCGCGGCGCCTCCTGCAAGCGCGGCACCGGCTACACCGATGGTTTTGAGAAACTCTCTTCTTCCTACCGACATGGCTTTCCTCTCTTTTACCCTCCAACGAAGTTCGTGCAGTCAGATTGACCTTCGGGTATTTACTATAGAGGCGGCAAGCGCCTTGAGGAAAGCAGTGATTCTTTGGGCAGCCCAACGAAAAACAACCTGCTTCAATGTCGCGTTGATGCAGCGCAATTTTTTGTTGAATAGATGAAGCGAAAGCGGGCAAGTGCTTTGCTATGATGTTTTGAAAGCTTCGCGTTTCACTGGGGTAAGGGAGGGGCTTTGATTGAATTCGAAATGCGCCAACTGGAGTACTTTGTGGCGGCAGCCTCGGCGGGGAGCTATTCGCAAGCTGCAAAGATGCTTTACGTGTCTCCGCAGGCGGTTTCCAAGGGGGTTCAGATTCTCGAATGCCGCATAGGCGTTTCGCTTTTCGAGCGGGGCCCTAACGGGATAGCCTTAACCTCCTTCGGCGAATTATTCAAAGAGAAAGCCGAAGAAGCGCTTCTTTCTTTGGAGAGGTTGCAGGTTCTTGCCGATCAGTACAAGAAGGAGAGAACCCTCTCCCTTACGGTGGGCATCCATTCCCTCTGTTTCAGGGAAAACGGTGGAAGCATCGACCGCAGTGCTCTTCTCGAGTTTCAGGAAGCCCATCAAACGGCCGATCCGAGCTTCGCTGAGATGAAGGGGGACGCAATAGTTGATTCTGTTGCCAAGGGAAGAGTCGATCTTGGCATCAGCGTGGTGTCGAAAGGCGATTTTCGATTATCGGAAGGTTTGCTGCTGAAAAAGTTCCCCATTGCGGCTTTGGTGTCCGATCATTGTGCGCGCTTCGCCGCAGGAGGCGTCGTTGCGATTGAGGAATTGGTGCAAGGTGAATTGGTCTTGTTTTCGGGGGAGCGGGATTTCAACGAATTCTTCATCGAGCGCGTGCGGTCCGAGGGGAGCTCGGTGAACGTTTCTCCCTTGCAGGTTAGCTCTCATAGCGACATCGATTTCGTCATTGATAGAGAATTGTACGTGATACGTCCTTTGCAGCATGCAAGACGAACGATAAGAAACGGGCACCTGCTTGTTCTTCCCATCGTGGACGGCTGTGGGAATACCATAGAAATGCCGTTGCATTTGTTTTGGCGGAGGTCGCGTCATCTCAGCAATTTGGATTCTGAGTTCGTTGAGTTTGTCCGCTCCCTGTACCTTTGAGCGCCTGGCCAAGGAGTTCGCTTCGGTTTCCGAATGTGCCTCGGTGTTTGTCGCCAACTTTCCAAAAGAGCGGCTTTACTTCCTGCTTGTTTCCCTTGTGCGGGGAAAGGTCGTCGCTTCTCATTCCGAAGCAGCGGGGTGCTCCGGCCACGGGGGCGGGTCCATCACCCGCATGTCCAGGTGCAGCGTTTGCGCGATGAGCAGCGCCAACTCGTCATCGGTGATGTCGGGTTTGGCTTTCATCATCCCCTCCAGACCGAAGAGCAGCAATCCGAACGTTTCGGGCACCAGCTGAATATCGACGGTGCGGTATGCCGCGTATTCGGACACGATGTAGCGCTGGATGCATGCGACGATTTCGCGTACGGCCCGTGTGGCGAACTTGTCGCGCATGCCCAGTTCTTCCAGGACGGTTATCATGGGGCGCGGTCGGCCCGATGCGGTGTAGAGCGCCCGGCGAAACGCCGACACGCATTTCTTCAGCTCGGAGGGCGTGTCGCCGAATGCGCGCAGTTCGTTCCAGGTGGCCACGCTTTCGATCAGGTCTTCCAGGTAATCGTCCAATACGGCAGCAGTCACGGCCTGCTTGTCGGGAAAATAATAGTACACCAGGCTACGGCTCACGCCGGCCTCGCGAGCGATGGAGGCCAAGCTGGTGGCTGCCACTCCCGCGCGTTCGTATAATTCTCGCGCAGCCAGCATGATGTCGCCCGCCGTGCCGTCTAGCCGTGCGCTTTCGCGCACCTGCCGCGTGACGGGACGCGGCAGGTGCGGATCGACTCCCGGCATGGGCGCGCTGCTCTGCATGGGCATGACGGCTCCTTCGTTCGTTCGGGAAGTCGCTGCATGTGCGTGTCGTTGTGCGGCTGCGCTCCGCTTTCGCGAGGATATCGGACGAGCGGATCAACGGTTTTCCTCGACGACCTCCCTATAGCTTCTGGTGTCAGTATAAAGCTCGTCTTTCAGCGGGTTAAGATGCCGCGAACGAATCCGGTGAACCTGGTAGGCGGCAAGCGCCATGTTGGCGGCAAGTGCCACCGAGCTTACTGCGAAGAACGCGGTTGGATTGTGCGTGGTGGGAATTTCCGCAAATGTGTAGAACTGCGGTACCGCCATGGCGAACATTGCGTACAGTCCCAGCGTTTGCGCGCGATGTTGCAGCCATGCGCCGCGCTTCGTGAAGAACGTGGGGATGGTGCAGGCGATCAACAGCGCCAAGCCCGTGTACGTGGAATGGTCGGACATGCAGTTGTAGGTGTACGCGAAGTTCCACAGATCGTAGGCGATGATCCACATCCAAATCATGTCGGGCCAGATCATGTCTTTGGACTTGTCCTTGGAAACGAAGATGCCGAACCAGCCGCAGATGGTGATGATGTTCAGAACGCCGGCTATCGCGTTCATGATGTTCCACGGACCGGAAATCATCCATACATGGTCGACCACGGCGCCGTCCCATAATCCGAAACTGAACATCTGGACGTCGCGCACCACGGCCTCGGCTATATTGACTGCCAGAATGAGCGGCGGGAAGCAGAGCGCCCAACGCTTTTCGTACAGGTGATGCGTCCGACCGTCGGCGCCGCGCCATTTCACGAACCTGAGCGCCATGAAGCCCACGCATCCGGCTAGAGCGGAATACGTTTTCACCCAGTTGAACCAGTTGCCCGTGCCGTAGACGTTTCCGGGCGCGGCGGTGTAGGGCCATACGAACACGGTCAGCACGATAGGCGCGGCAATGAACAGCGCCACGCCGCCCCATGCGCTCGTGCGCCCTAATTCGTTGAATGCCATCAGGGCGAACAGCACGAACAGCCATACGACCCACACCGTAGGGTCGCTTGCCTGGTACAGGATTCCCATGGATTGCCTCCTTGGATCGCGCGATGCCGGGGCCTTGTTGCTCGCAGGGCTCGTCGTGGCTTGCCGCGTACGGTTCGCCCTGGTTCCAATTGCGCCGCTGTTGCTACGGACGCGTCACCATCGTCTCCACGCGGCCCTTGTCGTCCCAAGCCGCGGCATAGCCGAATTGTTCCAGGTTCGCCAGCGCCGCTTCGCGTTCGCCTTCGGGAACGTCGATGTTGTCAAGGTAGACGCTGCGGTACCGCGAGCTGTCTATGAATAGCTCGCGTTTGAACGGATTGCGCTTTTTTGCCAGCATCGTGCGCGCTTGATAGACCGCCACGCATGCGTTGAACGCAAGCGCGATCACAGAGATGGTCATGTGAGCTGCGGGGCTGTTGGTGGAGTGAACTATGAACATGGGATGCAAGAAGAACCACGGCACCGTCATGGTGATGATCATGTTGACGGCCAAGGTGCGCACGCGATGCTGCGCGTAGGCGCCGCGCTTGATGAAGAACGCCGGGATGGTGCAGGCGAGCAGTAGAACCAAGCCGCAGTACATGGAACGGTCCGACACGCTGTTGTAGGTGTACGCGAAGTTCCACAGATCGTACCCGATGATCCAGAACCACATTTGATCGGGCCATATATAGTCTTTCTTCTTTCCGCGGCTTACGATGATCCCGAAAAACCCGCAGATGCACAGCGCGTTCAGGATGCCCGCCACACCGTTGATGACGTTCCATGGTCCGCCCACTACCATGTAGCCGTCCACCATGCCCGTTACGCCTGCCAGCTGAAAGTCGCGGATGCACGCTTCCAGGATGTTGATGGCGAAGATGATGGGAGGAATGCATACGATGTGCTTCTTTTGAAACGCGGGAAAGTACACGATGAGCCATCCCAGAATGGCACCGGCCAAGCACGAGTACGTTTTCACCCACTGAAACCATGTGCCCGCGCCTGTTCCCTCGACGGCGGTGTTCGGCCATACGAACACCGTCAACACGATGGGCAACGCGATGAACATCGCCGCGCCGACCCATTTGCTTAGACGCGAAAGCTCGTTCATTCCTATGAGAAACACCAGGTAGACGATTACGCTTATGAAAGCCGTTGCCGAAAGCGGTTCATAGAAGAACATAGGAGCCCCTTCCCTTCGAATGCGTGCGAACCGTCTTGGGAAAACGCTCGAAAATCGATGCGGTTTTCGCTCAGAGCGATTCGCTCCTATTGAGGCACAGCATAGCAAGGAGATTTTCCGTGGGCTTGACGATTTGATCTTGAAACGTCAAATCGCGCTTCGCGGTGCGTGCGGTGTCCAGCGCGTGCGGGCGGGCTAGAAGGAAGCCCGCCCGCTAAGGGATTTTGGGAAGCGCAGTGATCGTTTGTCAAGAAGGGAGCTCGTCAACGGCGCAATCCGGCGCTCGTTGATTGCGGGCAATCTTACTTCAGGTAGTTTTGGGGGATCGCTCGTGCGGCGGTTTTCTGTTCGAAGCTGTAGGCGATGTTGAGCAGCTTCTCGTCCTCGTTCTGCCTTGTGATGAAGGTGGCTCCCCTAGGGGCGCCTTCTTCGGAAACGTCGACCGGCACCGTCAGTTCGGGGTATCCTGCCACGGCGGGCAGAAGGACGCCTTCGTTGTCGTAGAAAACAAGTGCGTCGAGCTTTTTGTCGCGAAGCAGGTCGTCGATTCTGCTCTGTGCCTTTTTGACCATCGCTTCGACCTTCGCTTTGTCGAATTCGTTAACCTCGTTTGCCTCTTCAAGGAGGTCCTGACCGTATTTTGCTCGCCTGCTCGCGTCCTCCTTGTTGAAGGCGATCAGATCCGCAAGGCTTTTCACCGGCGCATCGTAGGTTTGCAGGTACCGATTGAGGTCGTTTTTGAAGTCCTGGTTGATGATGTGCTCGTCGTCAATTCCTTCTTCCGGAAGCTCGACCGCTACCGCTTCGGCGCCGCAGGCCTTTATCTTGTTGGCAAGGGCCTGATCGGGATCTTTGCCGACAATGCCGATCCGCTTGCCCTTGAGGAAGTCGGCGTCGAGCTGCTCGTTCACGGCCTTCGACGTATCCGATATGGATGCGTTGTAGAGAACGGCTGCGTCCTTCACGTTTTTCGTCATGGGCCCTACGGTGTCCATGGTGGAGGACAAAGGGATCACGCCCGTGGCGGAGATGGCGTCTTTCGTGGGTTTGAATCCGACTATCGAATGGATTGCCGATGGGGCGATGATCGAGCCCGTGGTTTCCGTTCCGATCGCCACTGCGGAGAGGTTCGCGGCAACGGCTGCGCCGCTTCCGGAACTGGAGCCTTCCGGCGAGAGCTCGAGGGGGTTGAAGGGGTTGTGGGTTTGGCCGGCCTTGGAGCTGTAGCCGCTCGGCATCTTCGTATCCATGAAGTTTGCAAGCTCCGATAGGTTCGACTTGCCCAAAATGATGGCGCCGCTATTGATGAGGGCGGTTGCCATTTCGGCGTTGTCGCTTGGCGTGAAGTCCTTGAGCGCGTAGGTGCCGCCGCTGGTCGGCATGGTGTTCGTGTTGATGTTGTCTTTGATGAGGACGGGGATTCCCCTCATGCCCGTCGGGGCTGCGGGGCTCGCGTCGAGCGCGCGGGCTTCCTCTATCGCCTTCGGGTTGATTGCCGCTACCGCGTTGAGTCCCTTTTCGCCGGCATCGTACGTTTTGATGCGGTCCAGGTAAAACGCCGTCAGCTCTTCGTAGGTTAGTTCTCCTTTCGAGACTGCCGCATGCAGGTCTTCGATAGATTTCTCCATGATCAGGTCTTTTTTCGCGCGGATCTTTCCGAGATCCATCCCGGCAAGCTGCGAGTCGATGAGTGCGACCTGCTTGTCCTTGTCGTAGGCTATACGCTTTTCCTGGTTGGGGGTGAGCGATTTCAGGAGCATGAACGCAGCTAGGGAGATGCCGGCTAGGGCAAGTATCACGATCAATGCGATCTTCGCGGTTGTTTTCATCGATGCCTCTTCACTTCGTTTGGGGAATGCGGCGCAGTTCTTGCGTTTCCGGTTGCTCTATGGGCAATGGTGTTCCGTCCGGAAGGCTGATTCCCCAAGGGGGTCTTTCGTTGCTTGGGGTCTTTATACCACGGCAAATGGGATTTCAGGTCTTTTTAAGGTTGGAACGAGGAAGCGGGAGGGCGTGGGAGGGCGGTTGGTGCTGCGGGGAGTAAGGTGGGGGATGGGCCTCTATTGCGCTACTGTGGCGAAAACTGGTGTGTTGTCTAGATTCGAGTTTATCCGCTATTGCTTACAAGGGAAAGCTGCGGCTATTCGGGCAGCTCGTGGTGCAGGGTTATTGCTGGTGACGATAGGTTTGATTGCCATGCGGATTTATGCGTAGTGTCGGGAGGGCGAAAATTCGGCAGCTGATCAAATTTTTCGCAAGGGCGTCCGGGGCGTATTTTGCTATGGGTTCGATAGGGCTGGTAAAGTAGGATCTTGGTTTTTGAAATGAGCGAAGCTGGGACGGTTTTGTAATTCCTTAAACCTCGCCATAGCTGTACTCGCAGCGGTTGAGAAGCTTTTGGGTGCGTTGCGAGTTGAGGGACGAGACGCCGATGTCGAAGAATGGAACAGAAAGTTTAGCGAAAAGCAGCATCGGCTCCAAGATTCGCCGCGCTTGTACGATTGGCTGCGCCGGCGCATGTATTCTTGTTCCGATTAGCGTTAAGATGGAAAAATGAAACGATGCAGCCTGGTGAAGAGTCTCACGGTATTGCGAGAAAGTATGCGAACTCATGAAAACTGTTTCGACGAACGTTAATTCGGAAGCGCCGAAGGGGGCTCCGTTCCACATTGACGGATGTTCTTTTCGTCATGGAGAGCGCCTTGATATTTCTGCTTTCGATTTGGCTGAGGATAAAATTGTCAATTGGCCGATGGTATATATTTTGGCAAACGGCGAAGCGGCTTATGTTGGGCAGACCACGAGTGTTGCTACCCGTATTAATCAGCATGGTGCTAGTAAAGAAAAAAAGGATTTCACGAGCGTAAACGTAATCTACAATGAAGAATTTAACGCATCGGTTGTAACTGATTACGAGCATCGTCTTATAGGGCTTATGCATGCTGATGGCAAGTATGTGCTAACAAACAAAAACGACGGGATGACCGATACGAATTACTTCTCGAAAAGTCAATATGCCGATATGTTCGAAAGTCTTTGGGAAGAGCTCCGTCGTCTCGAACTTGCTGAACACGCTATTGATGAAATAGAGGAATCAGAAGTTTTTCGATACTCTCCATATAAAGGCTTGACTCCTGATCAAAGGGTTGCGCTCGATAGAATACTCGAAGCGATTGATGAAGGATTGGACAAAGCTGAGCCTATCATTGTTGAAGGCATGCCAGGTACCGGAAAGACTGTTCTTGCAATTTACCTATTGAAGGCGTTGAAGGACGATCCTCGATATGCCGATATGAACATACGAATAGTCGAGCCGGTTTCGTCTTTGAGAAACACGCTGAGAAAATCTCTCTCCGGTGTGCGTGGATTGAGTGCGGGAGATATCCTTGGCGCATCCGACCTTGCTAAAAGTGAATACGGATATATTGAAGGCGAAAAAAAGTGCTTCGACATTGTCCTCGTCGATGAAGCCCATCGCCTTAAGAGAAGGGTGAACCTTGGAACGCAGTTTGGAAACTATGACAAAGTGAACAGAAAGCTTGATCTGGATAAAGAAGCGACCCAGATCGATTGGATACTTGATCAGGCTAAGCTACCGATCTTCTTCTATGACCCGTTGCAGACTGTGGGGCCTTCGTGCATTCCAGGGGATACGGTTCGCGATCTGCTTGGCGATGCTCTGTCTAATCCGATAAGGCTTGATAGCCAAATGCGGGTAAAAGGCGGAAAAGAGTATCTTGATTACGTTGCTGGCGTCCTTGCTGGCGAGAATCCCGAGCCCCGTTTGTTCGAGGGTTACGAATTTGTGCTGCATGAAGACTTCAAGGACTTTGCTGATGATTTCGAGCGGACGTTCGGCGAACATAGTTTAAGTCGGATGGTTTCTGGGTATGCGTGGAAGTGGAAGACTAAAGGAAAGAACGACCCTGGTTTATTCGATATCGAAATCGACGGTGTAGGTAAACGCTGGAATTTTACCTATGACAATTGGGTGGGGAGGGGAATGGACGATCCTGCGGTGGCTCACGAAGTGGGCTGCATCCATTCGATTCAGGGATACGATCTGAGCTACGCGTACGTAATCATCGGGGACGACATAAGGCTGAATCCCGTAACTGGCCATCTCGATGCGAACAAGGATAGCTATTTCGACAGGAATGGTTTTGCTACTGCATCGCAGGAGGAACTCACGCAGTACATTCGAAACATCTATTATGTTTTGCTTACAAGGGGCATAAACGGTACCCATGTCTACGTTTGCGACAGGGCGTTGAGAGAATGGTTGAGAAGATTCTTTAGGTAATCGTCTTTGTCCCAACCTTGACACTGAAGCGTCAAGGTTGGGAGTGCTTTCTTCCTTGAAAGACGGTTTTGCATCTAGTGGTTTATGCCCGGCTATGGATTCGGTGCCGCAAAGAACGCACTCTTGGTGCTGGGCGAAGGTGATATGGTGCGCAAAATCGAAAGGCTTTGGAGCACCTGGAACGAATCTTATGATGGGAGCAACGTGGCTACCGCGTCTGGTGCGGTTCATATGCGTTATTCTGAATGATCTCGCTGCGGCGTCTGCGCCTTGATTTTCGCGAGTTAGTTCTTTCTCCTATTTCCGTACACACCAGGCGTTCAGCCATTTTTCGTTCTCGTTTGGATACTTGTTGGCGTCATTGGTATTTGCATCCACTTTGCATGGGCTATTTCCCTACTAATGCAGTATCTAAAGGCTGAAGTAACAATGCCCTGCGGCAAGTGATACCGCAGGGCATTGGATGATGCGAGGCGCTAAGCGAGTTTTATTTCTGCTCAGCGAGGCAAATCGTTGAGCAGAATCTGCCGAGGTTTACCTGGTTGCGCATCTGATGAACGGATTGCTGCAGATTTAACAAATTTGGCAGTAGGGTATAAGCTAGCTATTTGCCACCTGCTCAAATAGCAAATCCGTCTCATCGTCTATCTGGAATGAGTAATTGGTGCACCCAACGAGACCGTCATCAAATGACTCGATCGCAAAAAGGAGAAGTGCTCTGGCAAATTCTTTATCGAATTTCACCGATGGAATGTAAAGCTCGCCATCGACGCGATCCCAGTATATAGCCTCTTCCCTCATCTGTTTCAACCTGCCGGAATAAGCAAGTTGCATTATTTCTTCAAGTGCCTCATTGCCTACAGCTTCATTGAGCCGACCGCCCATTGCGATAGTTGGTCCAGAGCCAAGGGTTTCTTTTATCCTGTGGTCTTTCAACGGGTCACATCTGGTTTCTTTCTTATCCGAATTGATAATCGATCGATACAGCGCAATATGAGTTTTCCCTACCTCCTCAATTGCGGATACGGAAAGAAAAACTGACGATGAATACGATTCGAGTTTGTATAGCGCAACGGAATCGCGAAGAATATGAACTATATGATCAAGGCACTGATTGAACTCAACGGTTTCCGATAAATACAATCCTTCACTTGAATTTACTGAACTTAGTGATTTTTCAACAGCTTCAAAAAAGTCCATGAATGCCCTCCTTTGAGAGCGAGCAAGCTTCCGTCATGCATGCATGGTGCAATGGCGCATCATTCAAATCGATACAAGCGCTCCAGTTCGCAAACGTCACTAAGCATACCATGGGGGACGTCTAGACAATAATCTTTGCGTTGATGAACATGCTTTCGAATTCTCGATGATTCCTGACAGGCAATTCTTTTTTCATGCGTCAATAGTTGGTTATTTCCCTGCTAATGCAACATCGTAAGGTTAAAACAACAATGCCCTGCGGTAACAGGTGACACCGCAGGGCATTGGATGATGCGAGGTGCTATCCGATTTATACTACTCCCACTCTAGGATGCCAAGTGTGTCGTACGTGCATTGGCATGCTCTCTTGTTGCTTATGACACCAAAGAATCCATATCATTTTGTTTGCTTTATACCCATTTGGTATCCAAAGCTTTGATAGAAACACCCAAAGTATAGGTAGTTAATTTTCCGAATTGTCTTCATTTACCAATCCATTTTGGGAAAGCCTAGATCTTACGCGAGAGATCTCGCTATTAAGCTGATTAATATACTCTTGACAGACTTCGCCATATAGATCGTTCTTGCGGCTTTCGGGTATATCGGGAATGATTGTGATGTTGTTTTTTACTAGCTCGTTTAGAAGTTTTACAAATAATTCCTTTACCTGTACTTGGTTTTTCTCATCATTCAGATTGAGCTCCGGTTTGTCATCGAAATCAAACCGAATTTTTTCGATCTCGCCTTCTTTCACGAGGCTTGCTTTAATCTCAATTTGTTCCATAGATGAACTCCCTCTCATAAAATGCGTCGAAACCGCCTTCTAAAGTTTCCAAGCTCGTTTTAGTCCAGCTTAACGTATTGTCCGCATCCGTGATGTCTATTAAAGAGTCGGTAAAGGGATTCCCCGATATAGGTTCTATAGTCATTGCCGTTTACGTGTTCTCGATAGACCGAGACGCAAGGGAGGGTTCTAACAGCGATATTGGCATTGTGTGTTGCGATTATAACGGTTTTGCCCTGACGCCCCAAATCGACCAGTCTGGTTCGAATTGTCTTCTCGATATAGGAGTTGCCCATGCCTAATTCTGGTTCATCTAATATATAAACTGGAACATCTTTGCTTAACTCCATTTGGAGCAGGAGAATCCCTTTCTCTCCATTGGAGGGAGTGTACGTCTTTTTTTCTAGGGTTATCTCTTTCGATAGTCCGACAAAATCGTCCAAAGAGATGATGCCGTTATCCGAGGTGCACTTTTTGAATTCTGCATGGGCATTCAAAATATCGTCGCCTAGGGAGGCGTCGAACAGAGCCTCCATATTTTTCCGTACGTTTTTCAGCTTGGTAATCGTTCCCGGGTATTCTTTCTTGTTTGATTTGTCGCAAAGAAACCTGTGGGTGGTTCGAAGGTAGACTTCCCCTTTTCCTTCGAGGCTGCCAATATATTCATAAGAGTTGGCCGGTCGCACTGCAAAGTTGTCGCGGATTTTCCTAGCCGCAACTTTTAAGTCGATTCTCCCATTTGCAAAAGCTTCGAATCCGGTAGAAGACGGCTTGGATTTTGTTTCTGATTTGGCGTCAGCGATATTCTTTATGGCATCTATTGTGAAGTTCGCCAGTTTTATGGCTTCGATTCCTATAAAGGCCCGAGTAAGGCTTTCGTGTATTTGATAATTAAGCTTTTCAAGCAGCTCAATTAGACGTGCTCCGTCTTCATCGTCCAGGTAATGGCTCATGTCCATTTGGGCTAGATGGACAAGGTAGCTTTCCGTCGATTCTTTGTCGGACTTGATCGGGATGAGTGCTTCTTCGTCTGGTGTCCCCAAGGAGTCCATCGCGGTTATTTTCATACGGGCTTTATTTTTGTTGCTGTCTTTCGTTCTCCACCAATCAAGATAGCCCTTTAACGGCGCTGGCGGAAAATCGTTCCAAGAATCTATGGCCGTAAATTGATCCTTGCAATTGTCTGCATCGAGCGAACTTGCATTTCGATCCATGTCGTTTGTTGATAGAAGAGCATCGAAAGATTCGCTACGTTTGGAAGCCACATAGAATACGCAGGGAACCCCCTTTTGACGAAGACCCCTTTCAATCGAGGCAAGAATTTCAGATTTCCCCGTTCCCTTTTGACCGAATAGAACGTTGATGTCGTTATAGAAATCCAAATCGAAATAAACGCCTTCGTGAGGCGAGACCGCGTACGTCGTTATATCCTTTTCTCTCAATAAGGAAGCAACGACGCTTGATTCGCGACGGGTTAGCAATTTTAGTTGCTGAAATCCGGTTACGGGGAGTCTTAGTTCCGGAAGAGTGCATTTTTCATATGTCTCCCAGTCCTGCACATCGCTGCCTATGATTACGTTGTAATCGTGGTTTGCGTAGACTCCCATTGAGCGGAAGTCACTAGGCTCAACAAAAAGACAACGAGGGTCTTCTATTAGCTCTCTTAGGATTTCCTCGTCTTCTGCGGGGATAAACTTAGACTTGCTCGGGTAATGAGGAATGAAGAACACGTCGATTCCTTTGACCGCCTCAACGATGGTCGAAATATCATGGACGCATTCGTCTGGAGTATCGGTTCCGGTTAGCAAAGTTGTGGCTTCGTCAAAAAGATCAACTTGGTTTGGGTTTGCAACTAGAACTAAATGGTATGGGGACTTCCGTACTGTAGAAGCAACGTCAAGTTCGATGCCGGGCCATACTTGACAATCAGATTTTTTAAGAAACTCGTCATATTGGTCACGAAAGAATCGATTGTGGTTCGTAATTGCCACAATGCCCACATCAGCCAATTCGATCTTTTCTCTAAAGAGGTCGACTGAAACATTGCGCCCTTTTGACTCGTTCTTTTTGGTTGCCATAGTATGGCAGTGGAGGTCAATCTTCATTTGCTGTCAGCCTTATCTTGTCGAACTGCTGGTGCGGCCGTCTAAGTTACGGGAACCTTTGTCTATCAAATTATATAATCTAAGCTCTCAGGAATCCATTCTCGTACTTAAAATCAAACCTATCGTAGTCGCTATCCATACCGCACATTCGGCGATTGCTATCCCATGCAGGGTGGTAGCGGGATTCGTGACCGCCCCTCGAGTTTTCGGGATCGTATGCGTCTTTCCACGCTTGATGCGCGAGCGCATCTTGATCGTATTCGGCTAGGGCTTGATGCCATTGATCGATGATCTGCTCTATGCCTGGCTGAACCGTCCTCAGCGCAGGTAGGCCGTCGATCACGTCGGGCACGAGGCCATAGACGTTCGCGAGCTGGAACAAAGCATGAGCAGCCTGAACGGGACTGCCGAAGTCGAAAAACGTTAGCGCGCCTTCCGTGACATCCAGCGCCGTAGCGATCCTCTGGAGCAGCGTGTACTTGGGCAGCCTCTTTTTCTGCTCGTAGCTGCGGATGGTCGATTCGGTCGTTCCCGTCAAAGAAGCCAAGTCAGCTTGGGTGAAGGCAGGGTCGTGCGCTCTTCTCAGCCTTTGAAGGGTTTCCGAGAAGCGTATGTTCGCCCAAGGCTCGATGGGCGTATAGTCGCTGTTCGCGATTCTCTCGCAGCGGAAAGGAAAGTCCTCGCGAGAGAAGTCGGCGCAGAAACCGTCTTTCCAGCGTTCGTACTGATCTGTACTCTGGTTGTAGTGGTAGCCCCACTTCGTGAGCTCCCGCGACATTGCCCACAGGGCCCTGCGGTCAACGAGTATGCGGTGCTCGTCTCCCGCGTTCGCCTCCGTCGACAGCGGTATGCGCACGAGGTAGCGCAGGTACTCCGACTTGCTGAGGCCGGCGCGCTCGCACCGCTCGCAGGGCGCGTCGTAGTCGCCTCCCCCCATGCGGAACGTGACGCGGCGCTCCTTGCCCCGGCGGCGCCGGTGTCCTCTTCCATTTCGGACTCCTATCGCATATCGGTTGCATGGCGATCCGATTTTACGAAAAGCGTGTTCTAGGTGATGCGGAACGAGCGAATCAGGCGATACGGAACAAGTGAAACGGCTAGGTAGCGCAGTGATACGGAAAGCGCGAAACAGGTGCTACGCGAAACGCGAAATAATCAGTAATACAAAGTAACAACTTGCTACGACGGAGCCTTGAATCTACGCAAAGAAGGCTACCGAGACAAATTGTCCCAGTAGCCTTCTTTGCTTCGCTTCTGCAGGGGATGCCCCGCGCCCCTAGTTTATTGAGGATTTGCGGCTTTTTCTTGCAGACATGCACGAGCGTAGAACTCAAATTTTTTCGCGGCTTCTTTCAGTGATCCAACAGCCTGGTACTCGTCTTTTGTTTTTGAGATGCATCCAATTAGCGGAGACGCAAGAAACTCAAGCATTTCGGAGATCTCGCTAGAGGCAGGAGACTCGATGTTCCCACGCATTTTTAGTATTAGGGCAATCTCTCTTGCAGTGAGAGATCCTTGGGTTTCTTCGTCATCATTGAGGGTAGTAAGGCAATCCATGATTTCATAAAGTAAATCAGCATTACGATTAAGTTGGCTCTTCGGTGGTTTCTGTGGGAGAGATTCCGGCATAGGCCCAGCTCAGCGGGCGAAAACAACGATCTGGAACTGAAACGGCCCCGGGAGGGGCCGTTTCCGCGTCATCCGCCTATGATTGCTAAGCCAAATTCAGAC